>JAQSWE010000007.1 GCA_029266795.1 Alphaproteobacteria bacterium
TGGTCCCGGCCCGCTTCAGGGGCGTATTGCCGAAGGTGTGACCTATGTGGACGCATCGAAGGAAGATGCAACCCTCAAAATCAACGAATTTCTCGCCGATGGCGCCCGTATGCGCGGGGAAGCCGGGAAAATCCAGGTAAAGGAAGTATACGGACTCGTCGAAGACATTATCAGGGCCGTGTCTGCTGCCGCCCAGGTCAAAGGTGATAATTCGAGCCTCCTCCCGACGGGAACGACGATCGGCGATGTATTGGTACCGATTGCGCTGGGAAAAAGCGAAGTCGCCGTCTATTCCGTCGCCGCGCAGCAGCCGCGGAAATTCAAGCTGTAGGAAACAAGCGCAGACGCCAAGCAAACGTCAGAATGTGGCTGTATCCCTCCACTTCGTGAAGCCCGCCGCCTTGTTCATTTTCCGGCCGTCGGTCGTGAATATCCCCTGCCCGTGATAATGAAGCGTCTGCGGCAGTGGCCGATGCGGCGTGACATGCGCCTTCACGACCTTGAAGATGAAAAAGTTGTATTTATTCACCATCCGCGTGTCATGGATTTTGCATTCAAGGTTGGCAAAGCATTCCCGCACCAGCGGCGCTTTCACCTTTGACGCCTTTGCGGGCGTGAGGTTAAAGGTCCCGAACTTATCGATCTCGTCCCCGTCGCTGTTGCCGATCTTCACGACCGTATCCACCATATCCGCCGTCGGGATATTGATGACGCATTCGCCGCTGTTGCGGATCATGCCGAAACTGTGGTTGGAACTGGCAATGACGCACCCCACCAGAGACGGCGTGAATTCCAGCACCGTATGCCATCCCATCGTCATGATATTCGTCTCGCCCTTCCACGCCGACGACACCAGCACGATCGGCCCCGGCTCCAGCAGGCGGCGGATATTTTCCACAGGGTAATCGCGCTTGGGTTTTGTCATGTGAAGAGTCCGGAAAAGAAAATCAGTCCGCAATCAAGCGGTGCTTGCGGAGCAGATCCTGCAGCTCGCCGGAGGCGTAGAGGTCGCGCACGATGTCGCAGCCGCCGACGAATTCGCCCTTGACGTAGAGCTGCGGAATGGTCGGCCAGTTGGTGAAGTCCTTGATGCCCTGCCGCAAGCCCGGATCGGCGATGACATCGATATCCTTGAAATGGACGCCCATGTTTTCCAGCACCTGCACGACCGCCGCCGAATAGCCGCATTGGGGGAACGAGGCAGAGCCCTTCATATACAGCACGACGTCATTCTCCGAGATATCGGTGCGGATGCGCTCGAAGACTTCGTTGTTGTCGAAAAGGGCCATAATCGATTACGCGACGCGGGTCTTGATCTGGAGCGCGTGGATGGTTTCGCCGATATGGGAGCCGAGCGCGGCATGCACCATGCGGTGCTGCTCCAGCAGCGGCTTGCCGGCGAATGTCTGGCAGATGACCGTGGCATTCAGGCAGAGCCCGTCCCCGCGTACATCCTCGATCCGGACATCCGCGTCGGGAATGCTGCGCTTGATGAGTGCCTCGATGCTATGCGTATCCATTCCTGCCCTCCAAAATCGGCCCCTAAAACATATGGGTCATATCTACGTTAGGGCAATATTCGTTAATAACTTGATAATAAACGCCCCCAAAAAGCCTGAATCCGTCTTTTCCGCAGCGCAACAGAGATGAGAAAGTGGCCTTAACCCCTTTCAATTTTTGCAAAATGACGCAATTATAGTATGATTAATAAGAAACCATTTATGTTAAGGCCATGACGAGCGCGCAATACAAACCATTGACCATCGGTATCTCCACCTCGGCGCTGTTTGACCTGCGCGAGGAGCATGGCGTTTATCAGGCGAAGGGCATCGACGAATACCGCGCCCTGCAATTCTCCCGCCGCCGCGAAATCATGAAGCCCGGCACCGCCTTTTGCGTGATCCAGAAGCTGCTGGCGATCAATGTGCCCGGCGAAAAGCCGCGCGTCGAAGTCGCGCTGATTTCCCGCAACGACATCGAAACGGGCTTGCGCGCGCGCTATTCCCTCGACCATTACGGGCTCGACATCCCGCGCATCGCGCTGACGGGCGGCAAGCCTGTGGAAGCACGGCTGCTGAAGGCCTATGGCATCGACCTCTTCCTCTCCAAGCATCCCGACGACGTGCAGCGCGCGGTCGACGGCGATATCGCTGCTTCCGTGCTGCATGATCCGCCCCTTGAAGCGGCACCCGCCTGCAAGCCCGGTAAGGTTCATTTTGCGTTCGATGGCGACATGGTGCTGTTCGGCGGCGAGTCGGAGGCGATTTTCCAGCGTGACGGTTTGCTCGGCTTCCTCAAATACGAAACCGAAAACGCCGAAGTGCCGATGCCGCATGGGCCGTTTGCAAAAGTTTTATTTGTTATTCAGGCGCTGAAAGCTACTTTCAGTAAAGAAGACTGCCCGATTGAAACCTCGCTCGTCACCATGCGCTCCGGCACCGCGCAGGTGCGCCCGATGAATACGTTGATCGACTGGGGCCAGATCGTGGACGGCGCTTACATGATCGGCCGCTCGTCGCAGGAAGGGCATAAATACCAGAAGGTCGATGTATTGGCCGCGATTGGCGCAGACCTGTTTTTTGACGACCAGACTTACCACACCGAACCCGCATCGAGGATCGTGCCCTCCGGCTATGTGCCGTCGAAGAGCGACCACCAGAAAGCGGCGTAAGACAAGCGGCTGAATATTTCGTTACTCGGGGGAGTCCATATTGGCCGTGGACCCCTTTTCGGTCAACCTTGCGCTCGATGCCGGCTTCACCTTTTTCGACCTTCACGCTTTTATCGCCTTCGATGATTTTTACTACCTCGATTACGTCGCCGTCATCGATACGCCCACCTATATCGAGGCGTTCCTGAACTTCGCCAATGGCGATGCGATATTCACCGGCACGAACATGGATCTCGTCGTCGGCATCGTCAACACCATCGATTTCGTTGGCGATGGCGGGTCCTTCAGCTTCGCGGGGCAGCTGGATTACAGCTTCGGCACCATCGATAAATGGACCTTCACCTCGGTCTCTGCCATGGACGGCACCGAAGGCTTCCTGATGGAGGGCGCAAACCTGCGCCTCGCGCCCAACGGCGGCATGCACGGCACTGCGACGCGGCAGGTGACCTATACCAACGGCATCGAGATCGAATATATCGGCAGCTTCGGCGCAGGCACGCAAAAAGGGTTCTACACCAATATCAACGTGACCGACCCAAGCGGCTCCTTCTCCCTCGCCGGAAAGTTCATGAAGAGCGAAGTGACCACGGCGACTTTCGTTTGCTTCACTTTCGACGAATTCCTCGACTACGCCGCGCTGTTCCGGAACGGCGACACCTACAACGTCGCCGACGGCATGCGCGACTGGCACGGCTTTGACGGTAATGACAAGATGTATGGCGGCGCGGCAGCCGACACGCTGTCGGGCGATGCGGGCAACGACACGCTCGACGGCGGCGCGGGCAACGACATACTGACCGGCGGCGCAGGCAACGACCTTTATTTCATCGACAGCGGTGCCGATACGATCGTCGAGCTGGCAGCCGGCGGCACCGACACCGTCAGCACCGGCGTGAGCTTTGACCTGTCGCTGGCGCTTAACACAGAAAACCTTGTCCTGACCGGCGGCGGCAATATCGACGCGACCGGCAATGACGGCCGCAACACACTCACCGGCAATGGCGGCGACAACCGCATCGATGGCGGCCTCGGCGCAGACAACATGGCGGGCGGCGCAGGCAACGATACTTTCGTCGTCGACAATACGGGTGACAAAATCACCGATACCTTCGGTAGCGACACCGTAGAATCTTCCGTCAACTTCACGCTGGGTACGGGCCTCGAGAACCTCGAGCTTTATGGCGCGGCCCTGCGCGGCACCGGCAATACCGCAGGCAACAGCATCACCGGCAATGCGAATGCCAACACCCTCTCCGGCCTCGGCGGCGACGACATCCTCGACGGCGGCATCGGCAGCGACACGCTCACGGGGGGCGTAGGCGCGGATATCTTCACCTTCAGCGCCACCGACGGCGCGTCCGACACGGTGACAGATTTCAACCGCCTGCAGGGCGACAAGATCGACATCTCCGACCTTCTGACCGGCTTCGATCCGCTCGCCGACGACATCACGCAATTCGTGCGCATCGATACCGTCGGCACCGGCAGCGTGCTGTTCGTCGATGCCGATGGCGGCGGCGATAGCTTCGTCCAGATCGCCACCCTCACCCGCGCAACCGGACTGACCGATGAAGACGCGCTGCTCACCGCAGGCGTCCTGATCGCGAGTTAATTCCCTATATATTTCAAAGTGTTAAACCATGCCGCCCAAAGCATGGCTGTCACAAAGCGCATACAAAGGTATGCTTGACATAATAACGCCTATGCAGATACTCTCCCTTCTATAAAAATTTATACCTCCGGAGACTTCAGTCATGGGCATTATCACATCAACGGCGAATTCAAGCCCTCTCTTTGCCGCAGATATCAGCTGGTTTGACGATGCCGAATATGATGTGGGCGATTACTTTGCCTATCATTTTGATGAAGCGATTTACGACATCCTGTCGGGAAATGGCGATGTCTATTCGATTTCAAATTCCTACCTGCACGCCTACCTCTATGGTGCGGGCGGCGAAGCGGTTTTGACGGGCTCCGGCTTTCTCGGATATAGCGGCACCGTGTCTACGATTGCTTTCACGGGCGGCGGCGGCTCGTTCAATTTCAACGGTTCGCTGGCATGGAATATGAACGGGATCACCCGCGCAACGATTAAATCGCTCGATATCTACTACGGCACCGACCGCGTTATCATGGAAGGCAGCCTGAAAATCGATGCAAACGGCATCTCTGGCAGTTTGACAAGATACGTCACCGTTACGCACGGATTGACGTCCGAATATATCGGGAATTTTTCTGTGGCAACCGGCACAGGCACGCTCTCGAAAATTACGCTTTCAGACAGCAGCGGCCAATCAATCTCCGTCAGCGGCAGCTTTTCAGCAGAAGCCTATTTTGCCGCGCGCGAAATCGCTGCCACACCGGCGGACCTACTGAACACAGCCGTGCTATTTAGCGGCGCGGATACGTTTACAGTGCCGGACAGCGCGCACCAATGGCATGGCTTCGCCGGAAACGACTAACCGGCGGCGCCTATGGCGATGATCTTCACGGGGATGATGGCAACGATACACTGTCAGGCCTTGCAGGCGGCGACTGGCTGAACGGCGGCATCGGCGATGACAGCATCGACGGCGGCACGGGCGACGATATGATGACGGGCGGCACGGGCAACGACAAATATTTTGTCGACAGCAGCGGCGACATCATCGTGGAGCAGTCGGGCGAAGGCACCGATACCATCACGAGCTCCGCCAGCTTCGACATGTCGGCCAATGCGCAGAACGCGGAAATCCTTATCCTCACCGGCACCGCACATAACGATGCGACCGGAAACGGCGACAACAATACCATCACCGGCAATGCCGGCAATAACCGCATCGATGGCGGCGCGGGCGCGGACAAGATGTCGGGCGGCGCGGGTAACGACACTTACGTCGTCGATAACGCGGGCGACAGCGTGACCGACACATCCGGCATCGACACGGTCGAGGCGTCAATCACCTATACTCTCGGCACCGGCATCGAAAGCCTGCTGTTGACGGGCGGCGGCAATATTCACGGTACCGGCAACACGGGTATCAACACCCTGACTGGCAATGACGGCGACAATACGCTGAACGGCGGTACGGGCGCGGATACCCTCATCGGCGCGTTGGGGAACGACGTGTATGTGGTCGACAATATCGGTGATGTCGTCAGCGAAGATGCCGCGGGGGGCTTTGATACCGTGATGGCGTCTGCCAACTATGTACTGGGAGCGGAAATCGAGAACCTTGTGCTCACCGGCACGCGCGCGGCCAACGGCACGGGTAATGCGGATGACAACACCATTACCGGCAATACCGGCATTAACACGCTGGATGGCGGCGGCGGTTTTGATACGCTGATCGGCGGCCTCGGCAATGACATTTATTTGGTCCATGATGGCGATGTGACCGTTCTGGAACTGAGCGGCGCGGGCACCGATACCGTGCGTTCGGACATCGACTATGCACTAGACGATTTTGTCGAGAACCTCGTCCTGCTGGGTGCGGCGCGCATTGGCACTGGTAACGCGGACGCCAACACGATCACAGGCACGGGCGGCGATGATACACTCGACGGCGGCGGCAGCATCGACAAGTTAATCGGGGGTCTTGGCGATGACACCTACTACGTCGAGAACACGCGCGACACCGTCAGCGAGGGCGTAAACGGCGGAAACGATACCGTCTACAGCTCGGCGGGCAGCTTCACACTCTCCGCGAACATCGAAACGCTGATCCTCACGGGCGCGGCGGTCACGGGTATCGGGAACGCTGGCCACAATCTTATCACCGGTGCAGCGGCGCAAAATACGTTAAGCGGCATGACCGGCAACGACACGCTCGACGGCGGGGCGGCGGCAGATACGCTGACAGGCGGCACGGGCGCGGATAACTTCAAGTTCACCGTCATCGACGGCACAGTGGATCTGGTGACGGATTTCAACCGCTCGCAGGGTGACAAGATCGATATCGATGACATTGTAAGCGGCTACGATCCCTTCAGCAGCGACCTCAATGAATTCGTGCGCTTCGACAACACAGGCACCAACGCCCTGTTGTGGGTCGATGGTGATGGTGCAGTGAACGGGGAGAGCTTCGTGCTGGTCGCGACCTTTAACCGTGTCGACCTTATACAGGGCGACCTCAGCATAATACCGTAGCCATTGAAATAGTCATTCTTTACAATGCCTTGCAGCCGCCCCGCACAGGTCGGCAGCATTAACTTTTCCTCAAACATCCTCATATATCATGGACTTGTGGGACTCTCCGTTCCATTCCATGACCAGAAGGTTTTTTTGGACGATGCCGCAGGAAGAAGAATTCACGCTCAAGCCCGTCACGCAGGCGGAACTGAACGACCTGATCCGCAAGCACCAGAATTTCCTGGCGGCGAAGGCGGGCGGCGCACGCGCGGTGTTGCGCGACCGCGACATGACCGGCCTTTCCTTTATCGGGCAGAATTTGTCGCAGTCGGATTTTTCCGGCTGCATCATGGCCTTTGCCGACCTGACCGGCGCGAATTTTGAAAGCTCCACCCTCTTCGGCGTCGACCTGACGAGCGCGAAGCTGACCAATACCCGCCTTGTGCGCGCCGATATGCGCGGCGCGGAAGTGGGCGAAGCGGATCTCTCTATGGCGAATTTGCAGGGCGCGGACTTGCGGCAGGGCCGCACCATTTTAAAACGTAAAATCAAGAACGCCGACGACCAGTATGCCAAGACCGCGCAGGCGGGCATCGTGATGTTCACGGGCAGCGACCTGACTGGCGCGAATTTGACGGGTGCCACCGCAATTTCCGCCGATTTCAGCGACGCCATCCTTGAAAACGCGAAAATGTCCGGCATCAATTTGCAGGGCGCGAATATGAAGGGCGCCGATCTGTCCGGCGCCGACCTGAAGCAGTCCGACATCCGCAACGCCGACTTTTCCTACGCCACCATGACGGGCGCGAGCATGGAAAAGGTGGAGAAAAGCGGCAGCAATTTCACGCTGACGCTGACCGGCGCGACCAAGGGGCAGGCCGTCGCCGAAATGCCCATGACGCTCGACGAGCAGATATTGAACCATGTGCGCTGGGTCGCAACAGCCGGCCAGCAGGGCAAGCAGCTGACGCTGACCGATATCGATATGCGCAAAGGCCCGAAACTGGCGGCGCAGCGCTTTACCGCCGTACGCGCCAACAAATGCACTTTTGCCGAAATGGATATGAGATCGATCGAGATGCAGGGCGGCAACCTGGATGATTCAGACTTCCGAAAATGCCTGCTCCAAAGCGCCGACCTGCGCGGCGCGCGCTTCCGCAACGCCATGATGCACCGCGCCGATTTCAGCCGCGCCAATATGAACCCGCTGGTCTTGAAAAAGCCTGACGGCATCACCTACCACATCCCCTGCCGGCTGGAGGAAGCGCAGCTGCGCCATTGCAACTTCACCGGCACACGGCTGATGGAGGCGCGCTTCAACAAATGCGACCTGCATGGCGCGGTATTCACCAATACAGATTTGCGCGGCGCAGATTTCACGGGCGCAATCCTGAAGGGCGCAACCTTCACCGACGCCGTGCTGGACGACGCGATATTCGACGCCGATTCCGACCCCAGATAGGCCATTTCATCAAAACAGGCTGTCACAAGCGTTACATTCGCGTGACGGCGCGGGAGTTTTTTAAAAAATTTATTTTTCGCGCAAGCCATTCCCGCACTTCAGGAAAGACCTGTCGCAAACGCGTTGTCACGAAAAATTACGTTGAATCTTGAGATCAAAGTTGAGAGAATTTAATCAGGCTCCACCCGTGCGGGTGAACCTCCCCAACACTTTCCGGACGATGAAACCGCCAAGCCCGAGCATCAGCGCGGGCAGCCAGATCAGCGTCAGCTCCGCCTTCAGCGCCGCATAGCCCGCCGCGCTGAAGAAATTCTGGCCGATGGGGCAGACGGGTAGCGGGGTGTCGTCGAAGAAAAACCGCGCGGTCGAAAACGGCCACCAGATCGCCACGCCCTCGCCGCCATCGGTCAGCGCGTCGAGCAGCGGGTGCGAGACGGTGCTGATGAAAATAAACGGGAAAACGACCCAGCGCTTCACCGCCTTGCCATCGACCGTGATTCCGCCACGTAAAAAACGCGGCGATGGCGGCTGCGAAGAAAACCGAATGCGTGAAACCGCGATGCCCGAACTGGCTTTCGTAAGGGATTCCAAATGCAAAGGAAATGCTGTCGAAATCCGGCAGGATGGCGCAGAACGCGCCGATAAAGAGCAGGCTGCGGGGAATGACCTTCTGTCCCAGCGCAAAGCCGATGGCGACCGGCACGACGGGGTGCGAGAAGATGGTCGACATGCGAAAATTCCTATAAATATCAACAATGTGAGGTTAAAAATTATGTCTCCCCTGCCCCTTTGTCAAGCGGTGGAATCGGGGTATAAATACCCTATGCATATCCGCCAGCTTCCAGAAACGCTCATCAACCAGATCGCCGCCGGCGAGGTCATCGAACGCCCCGCCGCCGCCGTGAAAGAACTCGTCGAAAATTCCATCGACGCGGGGTCGTCGCGCATCGAGGTTGTCATCCGCGACGGCGGCGCATCGCTGATCTCCATCAACGACGACGGCATCGGCATGACGGCGGATGACCTGTCACTCGCGGTGGAACGTCACGCCACATCGAAACTGCCGGACGAAGATCTTGTAAACATTGCCTCACTCGGTTTTCGCGGCGAGGCGCTGCCGTCCATCGGCGCGGTCAGCCGGTTGACGATCACCAGCCGCAAAAAAGATGCGGAAGGTTTTGCGATCACCGTCGATGGCGGCAAGAAATCGAAACCCGCGCCCGCCGCGCACGGCAAGGGCACGAAAGTCGAAGTGCGGGATTTGTTCTACGCGACCCCTGCCCGCCTGAAATTCCTGAAAAGCCCGCGCACCGAAACGCAAAGCGTGCGCGATGTGGTCGAACGCCTCGCGATGGCCTATCCCGATATCCATTTCAAGTTCACGGCGGATGACAAGGAAACACTCGACCTGCCGCCGTCGCCGGGCGATTTGTACGAACGGCGTTTGGGCCGCCTGCGCCAGATCATGGGCCGCGAATTCGCCGAAAATGCGCTGCGCCTCGATGCCGCGCGCGACGGCGTGACGCTCACGGGCTATGCCAGCCTGCCGACGCTCAACCGCGGCACGAACCAGTACCAGCAATTCTTCGTCAACGGCCGCCCGGTGCGCGACAAGCAGCTGATCGGCGCGATACGCGGCGCCTACATGGATTTCCTCGCCTATGACCGCCACCCGATGCTCTGCCTGTTCCTCGACCTGCCGCCGGCGGATGTCGATGTGAACGTGCATCCCGCGAAATCGGAAGTGCGCTTCCGCGATTCCGCACTGGTGCGCGGCCTCATCGTCGGCGGGCTGAAACACGCCATCACCGCCGCAGGCCACCGCGCATCGACCACTGTTGCGGGCGACACGCTCGCCGCCTTTACCGCGCCGCAATTTCCTGCTGCTGCCGGCAACTGGGACGGCGAATACCGCCAGCCCGCCTCGAACTATCCCGGCGTCAAGGGCATGGCGGGCGCGCCCTATACGGGCAGCGCGTTCGGTGTCTCCGGCAATCTTGCGCTGCAAACCGCACCCGCATCGCGCGCGCATGACGATGTGAATGCGATTGACGTTCCCGCCGAATACCCGCTCGGCGCGGCCTGCGCGCAGGTGCATGAAACCTATATCGTCGCGCAGACAGCAGATGGACTGGTGCTGGTCGATCAGCACGCGGCGCATGAACGCCTTGTGTACGAAGACATGAAAAAGGCGCTGAATTCCGGCGGCATCGCGCGGCAACCGCTGCTGCTGCCCGAAATCGTGGAGATGGACCAGCCCTCCGCCGAACGCCTGCTGGCGCGGAAAAGCGAGCTGGAGGAACTGGGTCTGGTGATCGACAGCTTCGGCCCCGGCGCGGTCGTGGTGAACGAAACGCCCGCGCTGCTCGGCAATATCAATATCAAGCAAATGGTGCTCGACCTCGCCGATGACGTCGCCAATTACGGGCAGACGATGGGCCTGAAGGAAAAGCTGGAGGAAGTCTGCTCCACGATGGCCTGCCACGGCTCGGTGCGCGCCGGACGTCGCCTGACCCCGACCGAAATGAACGCGCTGTTGCGCCAGATGGAACGCACGCCCCATTCGGGCCAGTGCAACCACGGCCGCCCGACTTACGTTGAACTGAAACTCGCCGATATCGAAAAACTTTTTGGACGCAGATAAATCATGACCGACCCGACCATCGCCCCCGCCACCACATCGTCATCCGAACAGCTGAAGCTATGCCAGCTGCTCTACGGCATTTTCGCAGGCTCGATGATCTTGCAATTCATCAACCTGACGACCATCCTGCTCGGCTCCGCCGCGCTGACAGCGGGCATCATCCTTGCCTATTTGGAGCGCAAAAAGGCGAAAGACCCGCTTTACGCCAACCACCTGCAATGGTTGATACGCACCTTCTGGATCGGCGGCGCGGTTTATGTGCCGGTCCTGAGCCTGATCCTAACCGGCCTGCTGGTCTTTAAAATGGATATGGCAGCCATGGCAGAGGCATTTTCGACCGGCGAAGGCACCATGGAAATCGCCATCCAGAAAGTGCTGGAGGCCAACAAGCCGCTGATCGTGACAATCTCGCTGATCGTTTTCGCACCCTTCACCGTCTGGTGGTTCTGGCGCTGCTGGTACGGCTGGAAACGCCTGAAGATCGGTAAAACGATCCCGAACGCTAAGAGCTGGATCTGATCAGGTCGCGGAATTTCGCAATCGCGTGAAGCTCTAAACGGATATTGTCGAGCCGCTTGCGGGCGAGCGCGTCTTCGCCCCATTTTTCGAGCTGGTAGATTTCATCGACGCAGGCCGCCGCATGGGCGACTTCGGCATCCAGATACCCGTCGGCGAGTGCCAGCGCGATAATGACGGAACCGGTGAGCGCGGTTGCGGCCTGCGCGGCGGTGAAATCGGGCGCGTTCATCGTCGTCAGCAGCGTGTTCAGTTTTTCCAACGATTCAGGCGGCTGGTTGTGATAGCGGATGCCGTCGACGCGTTCGAACACGATGCCATGGGTATCGGCCAGCCATTTAAGCAGCGGCAGCCAGACGGCTTCCTGCCGCGCGACGAGGTCGGCGGGGGTGGCGGCGAAATAGCAGATGAGGTCGGACGCGCCGTATTTCAGCAGCTCGACATTCATCGCCTGCCGGTCGGGGCCGGATGACTTGTCGGTCATGGTATTAGCCAGCTGCATTAGCGGCATGGAATTGGGGATGATCTCTTTTTCTTGCGCCTGCCATTCAGCGGCAATCGCATCGGCCAAATCCTTGCTTGTGAAGATCAGGCTGTGCTGCATGACGGATTTGACGGGCTTGCCGTCGAGGCGGATGACATAGCCGCCGGGCGCGGTGCCGGCCTCGGCGATTTTATAAAACCGCTTCATTTGCGCCCCGCGATGTAAATTTCGCAGGCATTCGCGCCCGCTTCGGCAGGGGCGAGCGGCACCGGTTTTTCGCCCATACCGCCCGTGAAGAACTCGCCGATGGTCGCCGCCTGCGGCGTTACCGCCATGTGGTCGAACGGGCCGGTCATCAGCACGGGGGTGGTGATGGTGAGCAGCGTGGCTTTCTTGGGCGCAGGCGTAAAGCGCATATTGATGAATTGGCTGACGAAATCGATTTCGCCCTCGCCGTAGATCGTGGCGTCTTCGGTGTCGATGACGACCGATTTGCTTTTGGCGATGCCTTTTTCGACGATGAAATCGGCACCGACGCAGTTGATGACGGTTTCTTTCGCGCTGACCGCGTTGAACACGTCGCCGCCCCAGAATTTGAGCGCGTTACCCGCAATCGCCCCCTGCCCGCCGAGGAAGGTGGCGCGGCCGGCAGTGGTGGCGAGGACCATCGGCACCTGTTCTTCGATATGCGCGACGAGTTCAAGCTTTCCGGTCATCTTGCCGCCCTTGCCGCCCTCGGCGATCTGGCCGTAATCGACGTTGGATGCTGCAAGATTGGCGCGCAGGCCTTCGCCGGATTTGAAGATATCGCCGGTGATTTCGGCATCATCGATCTTGCCGTGCAAGCCGCGAATTTCGGCATCTCCGTTGGGGAGCGCGGTAAAGGGAATTTCGTAATCGCCGTAATTCTTGCCCTCTACGCGCAAGCCTTCGGCCTTCACGAAATAGGAAACGGTGGATTCCGTGCCTTCGGGAATTTTCTGCCATGGCAGCCCTGCCTCGAACCGGCCGAGGATGACGCTGGCGGTTTTGACGTCGTTGGGGTCGGCGCCTACGACGATATCCGAAACGACCACGGAAGGCTTGGCAAGGTCGGTGCCGAGCCGTACGCCGCCGAAGATGCGCACGGGCTGCTGGAAGAAGCCCGCCGCATACATTTCAAACGGGGCGCGCAGGTAAACATGCAGCAGGATCGACATGCCGACCCAGAAGATGGTCGCGAAAACGCCGAGCCACATGATGAGCTTCAGCAGGATGCGGACCGGCTTGGGCAGGCGGTTGTTGTCGGGTGTGGCGACCGGCGGCGGGGTTTCGTTTTCCGTCATGGCTTAATCCAGTATATCGAAGGGGTCGGATTTGTCGTCAGCGTTGAAACCGAAATATTTAAACGTCTTTTTCATTTCGGGATCGAGGGGGGCCACGATATCGAGTTTCTTGCCGGTGACCGGATGCGGCAGGATCATGCGGCGGGAATGGAGGTGCAGCACGCGCGGCAGGTTGGGGTTTTCCTGCAGGAAATTCTGCTGTTCCTCATACTTGTAATCACCGAGCAGCGGGCAGCCGATTTCGAGCGCATGGACGCGGATCTGGTGCGTGCGGCCCGTGCGCGGCCAGAAGGCGACCCAGGCGAGCTTGTTGCCGACGGTTTCCATGACCTGATAGTAGGTGAGCGCGGATTTGCCCTCTTCCTCGTCGACCGCCATCATGCGTTCGCCACCGCCGATATCGCGTTTTGCGAGCGGCACGGTGATCTTGCCCTGATGCTGCGCGGGCGCGGGGCTGGTGACAGCCCAGTAATATTTGCGGATGTCGCGGCCCTTGAACTGGTCGCCCAGCATCTGCGCCGCCAGCGTCGTGCGCGCCAGCAGCAGCACGCCGGAGGTGTCGCGGTCGAGGCGGTGGACAAGGCGCGGACGGCTTTCGGCCTCGTCCTGCAAGCCGTCCAGCAGCCCGTCGATATGGCGCTCGATCTTCGAGCCGCCCTGCACGGCCAAGCCAGCTGGTTTATTGAGCGCCATCACGTGCTGGTCTTTATAAATGACAAGCGACTTGATGAAGTCGATATCGCGCGGCGACAGGCCCTGCTTGCGCTCCGGCGCGGGGGCGAGCAGCTGCGGTGGGATGCGGATGGTCTGGCCCTTGGCGAGGCGCGTTTCGCCCTTGGCGCGCTTGCCGTCGACACGCAGCTGGCCGGTGCGCAGGATTTTCTGCAGCTGGCCGAAGGCGAAATCGGGGTATTTCTTTTTGAGCCAGCGGTCGAGGCGCTGGCCGTCGTCGTCTTCCGAAATGATAACGCCTTCGGTCATGCTGAAAATCCTTTGACGAGATACGCGCCGGCGAAGACCGCCAGCAGCGAGAGAAAAACGGACGCCGCGACATAGGCTGCAGCGATCAGCGCCTGCCCCGTATTCGCGAGTTTATAGACATCGAATGAAAAGGCGGAAAAGGTGGTGAAACCGCCAAGGAAACCGGTGACGAGCAGCGCCTGCGTCGCAGGCGTCACATTCGCCTTTTGCGACGCCGTTTCCATGAGGATGCCGATCAGGAAGGAGCCAACGACATTGACGAACAGCGTGCCATAGGGGAAACCGTCGCCCGCAATCCCGCGCGCGGCGATAATGGCATAATGGCGCATGACCGATCCGACGCCGCCGCCGAGGAATATCGCGATCAGCATGTTCATTCCTTGCCGCCTTTCTCGTCGCGCAGTTTTTGCCAGTATTCGAGGCGTTTTTTCAGGTCGCGCTCAAACCCGCGCTCGACGGGCTGGTAGAAATTTTCGCGCGGGATACCGTCGGGGAAGTAATTCTGGCCGCTGAAACCCTCTGGCGTGTTGTGGTCGTAGTCATAGCCCGCGCCATAGCCGATATTCTTCATCAGCTTGGTCGGGGCATTCAGGATATGTTTCGGCGGCATCAGCGATCCGGTTTCCTTCGCCAGCGCGCGCGCCTGATTATACGCCATATAGGCGGCGTTCGATTTCGGCGCGGTCGCAAGGAAGATCAGCGCCTGCGCGAGCGCGAGTTCGCCTTCGGGGGAGCCAAGGCGCTCGTAGGTTTCGGACGCGGCCAGCGTCATGGGCAGCGCCTGCGGTTCGGCAAGGCCGATATCTTCGGTCGCCATGCGCACCATGCGGCGGGCGATATAGCGCGGGTCTTCGCCGCCTTCCAGCATGCGGCAGAACCAGTAGAGCGCTGCATCGGCATCCGACCCGCGCACGGATTTATGCAGGGCGGAGATAAGGTTGTAATGGCTTTCCTGCGCCTTGTCGTAGAGGGGCGCGCGTTTCTGGACGATTTTCGCGAGGCCCTCTACATCCAGCATGCCTTTTTTGTGCAGGTTGAAGATCTGCTCGGCAAGATTGAGGATATAGCGTCCGTCGCCATCCGCCATATTGATAAGCGCGGCGCGCGCCTCCGGCATCAGGGGCAGCGGGCGCGTCATCGTCTGTTCGGCGCGCTGCAGGAGTTGTTCGAGCGCGGCTTCATCGAGGCGGTTCAGCACCAGCACTTGGGAGCGGGAGAGCAATGCGCCGTTGAGTTCAAACGACGGGTTTTCGGTGGTCGCGCCGACGAGGGTGATCGTGCCGTCCTCGACATAGGGCAAAAATGCGTCCTGCTGCGATTTGTTGAAGCGGTGGATCTCGTCGACAAAAAGCAGCGTGCCGCGGCCAAGGCGGCGGCGGTGCAGCGCGGATTCGAATACTTTGCGCAGATCAGCTACGCCGGTAAAAACGGCGGAGATGGCTTCGAAATGCAATTCGGTATGATGCGCCAGCAGGCGGGCGAGCGTGGTCTTGCCGCAGCCGGGCGGACCCCAGAAGATCAGCGATGTGATGCGCCCCTGCTCCACCATGCGGGCGAGCGGGCCGTCGTCTTTCAGCAGATGGTCCTGCCCCATCACTTCGCCGAGCGTCTGCGGGCGCAGGAGGTCGGCCAGGGGGCGCGGCGCTTCCTTTCCCGGTTCTTTCTCGTAGGTGATGTCGAACAGGCTGCTCATGCTTTACAGGGTGATCATCAGGTTGGTGACTTTTTCGCCGCGCAGGATTTGCACCAGCCAGCGCTGCGTTCTGGAGGTGCTGAGCACGTCCTTCAAATCCTGCACCTTGCCGATCGTGCTGCCGTTGACGGACAAAATGATGTCGCCGCGCGTAAGGCCGAGGCGCGCGGCATTACCGGTTTCCGCCTTGAGCACGACGACGCCCATTTCCTGCGCCGTGCCGCCGATATCCTCGGCAATCGCGGGGGAGATATTGGCGACGGTCGCGCCGGAGAGCGGATTGCGGCCCGTCAGCGTGCTGGTATCGGGCGCGGGAATTTCGGGCGGCGCTTCGGTCTTCATCGTGACTTCGCGCGATTTGCCGTCGCGCCAGACGGTCATTGTTACGGGCGTGCCGAGCGTGACGGTCGCAAGGCGGAAGCGAAGGGCTTCGGGGTCCTGTATTGCGCGGCCGTCGATGGCGGTGATGATATCGCCTTCCTTGATGCCGGCGCGGGCGGCGGGGCCGATGGCGTTGACCTTGTTGATCAGCGCGCCGCCGGGGGTTGCGAGGCCTAGATGCTCGGCCATGTCGCGCTGCACGGGCTGCGCCTGCAGGCCCGACCATGCGCGGACCATCTTGCCGCCATTGGCCGCGGCATACATCACGGCCTTGACCATGCTGGCGGGGATGGCGAAGCCGATGCCCATGGAACCGCCGGAGCGGGAGAAGATCATGCTGTTGATGCCGATCAGCCGGCCCTGCATATCGACAAGCGCGCCACCGGAATTGCCGGGGTTGATGGCGGCGTCGGTCTGGATGAAGTAGCCGTAATCGGTCTTGCCCATGCCGGTGCGGGCGACGGCGGAGACGATGCCACTGGTGACCGTCTGGCCGAGGCCGAAGGGGTTGCCGATCGCCAGCACCAGATCCCCCACCTCGATCGCATCACTGTCGCCAAGGGGCAGCGCGGGCAATGGCGCGCCGCGCGGGGTGATGCGCAGGATGGCAAGGTCGGTCTTGTCGTCGTTGAGGACCAGCTCCGCCTCGAATTCGCGGCCATCGGCGGTCACGACCCTGATTTCGGACGCGCCCTTGATGACATGGGTGTTGGTCGCCACCTGCCCGCCGGCGTCCACGATGACGCCGGAGCCGAGCGCGCTTTCCACGCGGTCGCGCATCGGGCCCATCAGGCCGAGGCCGAGCTGGCCGAAGAAGGGGTCGTTCATGAAGGGGCTGAGCATGGCGCGTTCCTTCACCACGCGCTTGGTGTAGATGTTCACGACCGCAGGGCTGCTGCGCTTGACGATGGGCGAAAACGACAGCTGCATCTGCTGGACGGATTGCGGCACTTCGGCCATGGCTGGCGCGGCAAGCAGGGCGATGAACAGGGCGGCGATATAGCGAAACAAGGGTTGCTTCTCCTTTGAAAAGCGGCGTCCGTGGACCAAAAAATCAGGACGTAAAAAGGGCGGAAACCGTGCAGGTCCCCGCCCTTTTTATATAGCTTACAAGCGGCCGTTTAGCCAGCTTATGCCTTTTTCTTGGCGCGGGGCTTTTTCTCAGCCACGGGAGCCTCGATCGGGGATGCCGATTCAGGCTGGCCTGAGTCTTTGCCTTTTGCCGAACGGTCGCGGTCGACCAGTTCGATGAACGCAACAGCTGCGTTGTCGCCATGACGGAAGCCGGCTTTCAGCACGCGGGTGTAGCCGCCGTTGCGGTCAGCGTAGCGCTTGCCGAGGATGTCGAACAGTTTCTTGACTTGCGTTTCGTCGCGCAGGCGGGACATCGCGAGGCGGCGGTTTGCAAGGCCGCCTTTTTTGCCAAGCGTGATCAGCTTGTCAACGACGGCGCGCAGTTCTTTTGCCTTGGGCAGGGTGGTTTCGATTTGCTCATGCTTGATGAGCGCCGCAGCCATGTTCGCGAACATCGCATGACGGTGTTGGGTTTTGACGCCGAGTTTACGGCCGGATTTACCATGACGCATAGTGCAGTCTCCTTCAAGTTGTCGCCTCGCGCACGAGACGGATCAGTATGAGCAATACCCTGTATTCAGCAGCATCGCTTGCGGGGACAATCCCCGGCTTTCAGTATCAGGCGTTAAAACGGATCTTCGAGTTTTTTCGCCAGGTCTTCGATATTTTCGGGCGGCCAGCCTTCGACCTTCATGCCGAGATGGAGGCCCATGTTGGTGAGCACTTCCTTGATCTCGTTGAGCGACTTGCGGCCGAAGTTCGGGGTGCGCAGCATGTCGGCTTCGGTTTTCTGGACGAGGTCGCCGATGTAGACGATGTTGTCGTTTTTCAGGCAGTTTGCCGAACGCACCGACAGTTCCAGCTCTTCCACTTTGCGGAGCAGGTGGCGGCTGAAGGGCAGTTCGTCTTTCGCTTCTTCCTTGGCGACCGAGGTGGGCTCCTGGAAGTTCACGAACACCTGCAGCTGGTCTTGCAGGATGCGCGCCGCGAATGCGACTGCGTCTTCCGGCTTGATCGTGCCGTTGGTTTCGACGTCGAGGGTCAGCTTGTCGTAGTCGGTGATCTGGCCGACGCGGGTGTCTTCGACTTTGTAGGAAATGCGGCGGATCGGCGAGAAGATGCTGTCGACCGGGATCATGCCGATGGGCGCGTCTTCCGTGCGGTTCTGCGCGGCGGGGCGATAGCCCTTGCCGTTCTGGACGGTCAGTTCCATCGAGAGTTTCGCCTTGTCGCCCAGTGTGCAGATCACGAGGTCGGGGTTGACGATTTCGATGTCGCCGGTCGTTTCGATCATGCCCGCTTTCACTTCCATCGGGCCTTCGGCCACGAGGCGGAGTTTTTTCGGAGTGTCGGAGCTCATGCGGATCGCGAGCGACTTGATGTTCAGGACGATGTCCGTCACGTCTTCGCGGACGCCGGGGATGGAGGAGAATTCGTGCAGAACGCCGTCAACCTTGATCGAGGTGACAGCAGCGCCTTGCAGGGACGACAGCAGGACGCGGCGGAGCGCGTTGCCGACGGTGAGGCCGTAGCCGCGTTCCAGCGGCTCGACGACGACGGTGCCAAAGCGGTTGGGATCTTTGTTCGTGCTGACATCAACCTTGTTGGGTTTAATCAGCTCTTGCCAGTTTTTCTGAATCAAGGTCTTCCCCTTTATGTGCCTGATTGTATCGTATCGAAATCGAAGTACCGTTCACGGCGTCGCCTCCCCTGAAAGCCAAGGAGGCGCCCCCGCCGTCAATATTAGACGCGGCGCTTTTTGCGCGGGCGGCAGCCGTTATGCGGAACGGGCGTGATGTCCACGATCGACAGGATGCTGAAACCGACGGACTGCAGCGCGCGCAGTGCGGATTCGCGGCCTGAACCGGGGCCCTTCACCAGAACTTCCAGCGTCTTCACGCCGTGTTCTTTCGCTTTTTTGCCAGCATCTTCCGCCGCCATCTGCGCTGCGTAAGGGGTCGATTTGCGCGAGCCCTTGAAGCCGAGGTGACCTGCGCAGGACCAGGAAATGGTGTTGCCTTGCGCGTCGGTGATGGTGACGATCGTGTTGTTGAAGGTCGAGTTGACGTGAGCGACGCCGGAGATGATGTTCTTGCGCTCTTTTTTGCGGGCCTTCGGCGCTTTTGCTTCGTCCGCTTTTTTCTGTGACTCTTGCTTTGCCATTGTTCTCTACTTTGCTTTCAGGATTATTTCTTGGTAGCGGCGAGTTTCTTGCCGGTGACGGTTTTGCGCGGGCCCTTGCGGGTGCGTGCGTTCGTGCGCGTGCGCTGGCCGCGGACGGGCAGGCCTTTGCGGTGACGCAGGCCGCGGTAGCAGCCGAGGTCCATCAGGCGCTTGACGGCGACGGCGTTGTCGCGGCGCAGCTCGCCTTCCACTTTCGTGGTGGCTTTGATGGTTTCGCGGATGCGGTTGAGTTCTTCTTCGGACAGCGCGTTGACGCGCTTGTTCCAGGACACTTTTGCGGTGTCGAGAATTTTCTTGGCCGTCGTTCTGCCGATGCCATGGATGTAAGTCAGCGCAATGCCGACAACTTTTTCAGTGGGGATGTTTACACCCTCGATACGCGCCACGTTGAGACTCCTGTTGAGCTACTTTATATACAAAAACGGCCTTTGACCCCATAAAGGGCAGGGCTCGCGCATTATATGGAGTTGAAGAAAAACGTCAACTCCTTATTTCCCCTAAAATAAGGTAAAAACCGGCTTTTTTAAGGTTTCGGCCCCGGTTTCGGCGGGTTTATCCGAACTTTTTTGGAGGCGGCAGCTGCGAACCCCCGTTATTGCTGGTTAAAGCCGACTCGATCTGGGTCGTGACCTCGTCCATGCCGGCCATGCCATCGACCGCTTTCAGCAGGCCGCGTGCCTCGTAAAACGGCAGAATCGGCGCTGTTTGCGTGTGAAACACGTTCAAACGGCCTTTTACCGTCTCGGCATTGTCGTCGGCGCGGCGGGTAAAGCTGTCTTTCGCCCCGCACGAATCGCATACGCCCGCCACGACCGGCTGCTTGGCGGTGTCGTGATAGCCGGCCTTGCATTTGGAGCAGGAGAATCGGCCGGAGATGCGGTCGACCAGCTGCTTGTCGTCCACCTTGAGCTGGATGACGGCGTCGATCTTGATGTTCTTCTCTTTCAGCATTTTCTCGAGCGCTTCGGCCTGCGAGACGGAGCGCGGGAAGCCGTCGAGGATGAAGCCGTTTTTGCAGTCGTCTTTTTCAAGACGTTCGGCCAGCATCTTCACGGTGATCTCGTCGGGCACCAGCTTGCCTGAATCGAGGATGGCCTTGATTTCGAGGCCCAGCGGATCATTCGGGTCTTTCACGCGCGCGCGGAACAGGTCGCCGGTCGAGATGGCGGGGATGCCATGCTTTTTCGTCAGTCGTTCCGCTTGAGTACCTTTGCCGGCGCCGGGCGGGCCGATCAGGATGATCCTCATTTACGCGCTCCTCTCAGCTTGGCTTTCTTGATAAGCCCTTCGTACTGGTGCGCCAGCAGATGGGAATGGATCTGCGCCACGGTGTCCATCATGACAGAGACTGTGATGAGCAAGCTGGTGCCACCGAAATAGAACGGCAGGCCGAATTCGGAAATCAGCATTTCGGGCAGCATGCAAATGAAGACGAGGTATGCGGCGCCGATCACCGTGATGCGCGTCAGCACGTAATCGAGATAATCGCCGGTCGCCTTGCCGGGGCGGATGCCCGGCACGAAGCCGCCGTATTTGCGCAGGTTCTCTGCCGTTTCGTCGGGGTTGAAGACGATCGCGGTGTAGAAGAACGCGAAGAAGACGATCAGGAAGGTGTAGGTCGCCATGTAGAGCGGCTGGCCGTGCTGCAGGTGGCGCGCCATTTCCTGCACCCATCCCTCGCCCCCGTTATCGCCCGAGAAGCCGACAATCGTCATCGGCAGCAGCAGCAGCGACGATGCGAAGATCGGCGGGATAACGCCGGAGGTATTGAGTTTGAGGGGCATGTGGCTTGCTTCGCCGCCGGTCATCTTGTTGCCGACCATCCGCTTCGGATAGTTGACGATGATGCGGCGCTGTGCGCGTTCCATGAACACGATGAAGGCGACGACGCCGACGACCATGACCAGGATGCCGATGATGACGGCGGTCGAGATCGCACCGGTGCGGCCGAGTTCAAGCGTGCTCGCGACCGCATGCGGAATGCCCGCCACGATACCCGCGAAGATGATGAGCGAGATGCCGTTGCCGACGCCGCGCGAGGTGATCTGTTCACCGAGCCACATCAGGAACACCGTGCCGCCGACGATCGTGATGACGGTGGTGATGCGGAAATAAATGCCCGCATTGATGACGGCGGAGCCCGCAGAGCTCTGCATATTTTCAAGGCCGACAGCGAGGCCGTAAGCCTGCAGCGCCGCGAGGAAGATCGTGCCGTAGCGCGTATACTGGTTCAAACGCTTGCGGCCGCTTTCGCCTTCCTTCTTCATCGCTTCCAGCTGCGGGTTCATCGAGGTGAGCAGCTGCATGATGATGGAGGCCGAGATATACGGCATGATGTTGAGCGTGAAGATCGACATACGCTCGAGCGCGCCGCCCGAGAACATGTTGAACATGTCGAGCACGCCGCCCGTTTTCTGCGCGAAGATGTCGTTCCATGCAGCGGGGTCGATGCCGGGCAGAGGAATATGCGTGCCGATGCGATAAATAATGAGCGCGATAAAGGTGAACCACAGGCGTTGTTTCAACTCCGTCGCCTTGGAAAAGACGCCAAGGTTGACGTTGGAGGCAAATTGCTCGATTGCGGAAGCCATCTTGTGGAAGTCCCTTTTTTTATTGATTCTTAAGTCTGTGCGCTGATGATGTAAGTCTCGGCAAAGACCTTACAAGACCCATGGCAGAGTCGCAATCCATAAAAAGGGTATTGGAAAGCTTGGGGAAAAAGCATCCCCTGCCCTGTTAAAAAACGGGCGCAATTTGCTGATTACATAACACTGCGGCCGGCTTTATTTCTTACCGGTGTCGGCGCCATAATTGCCGATCTCCTGATCATCGACAAGGTCGTTCAGCCGCGCCCACTGGCTTTCGGCCTGCGCGCGTGTCGGGGCGTATCGCGTGGCATAATACTCCGCCTCGGCAATCGTGTCTTCCGGCGACAATTCGTGGAAGGCTTTCTTTTCGGTATCCTTGATCAGCTGGACCAGCATCTGGCCGGTCAGGTGCACCCAGTCGTTTTTCCGACTTGTGTAAAGGGGTGCGGTCAGGCGCTGGTTGCTTTCGCGGATCAGCATTTTGCGCCCCACGACGGGACCGAAGCGCTGCAGCGTGCGCAGGCAGGCGAAGGCATCGGCGGCGCTTTCGCCATCCAGCTTTTCCGCACTGTCGCCGAAGCCGGACGGCACCAGTTGGTGGCCCAATTCATGATCGAGCGTGAAGGCGCTGGTGGTGGACGCGCCCTGCCACATGCGGCGGAAATACATGACGATATAGCTAAGACCCGATTTATGCCGTGTCGCGCAGGAATAACTGCCGCCGAGCACGCCAATGACGGTGTCTTTCACGGCCTCTCGCGCCGCCGCATCTTCCTTATGCTTGTCCCAGAGCGGGCCATAGCCCTGAAACACGGGATTGACGTGCGAATTCTGCTCGACCGCTTCGACGAAGAAAAACTGGTCACTGATTTGCGGATACATTTGCAATGCAAGTGCGACTTCGGATTTGTAGTCGAACCTGTATTCAGCCGGCACGATATAGCCCATGGAAACCCCCTCTGTCCCCTGCCCTGTCCTATTATGAAACAGCAGCGGTTACAGAAGGGTTATCGCGAATAATTCAGTATATCCAATTACTTAGATTTTCGGCGCGTCGATACCAAGCGCATCGGCCAGATCCGTCATGTGTTCCTGCTCCTCGACGAGAATCTGGCGGAGCTGTTCGGCGAGCGCGTATTCGGTGAGGGATTCAGCCTGACGGACGCGCTCGCGATAAGCGCGGATCGTTTCGACTTCGTTGTCGAGGTCGAAGCGCAGCATGTCTTCCGGGTTGTCCGACATTTTCACGACTTTCGGCGTGACGGTCGGCGTGCCGCCGAGGTAATCGATCTGTTTGGCGATGGTGAGCGCGTGCTTCAGCTCTTCGCCGGCATGTTTTTCCAGCTCTTTTGCGATCATCATATATTTCGCGCCCTTGAGCGTCTGCGAATAGGCGGTATAGGCGATGATGGCCTGATATTCGCGCGCGAGATCGTCGTTCAGCGCGGCAATCAGAGTTTCGCGGGTCACTTGCGTTTTTGCGGGGGCATCCATGGTCGGTCTCCCTTGGGATTTGTTCATCAAGGTCGCAAACGGATGGAATTGGATAGGGTTCCCCTGCCCGCTTTTAGGCTTTCAGGGGATGAGTGAGGCACAAAAAAATCCCCGCCTGTAAGGACGGGGATTTTTTGAATTTTCAGGCGATCAGAACTTACTTCTTGGCGGCCTTCTTGGGCTTCAGGAGCTTGTTCACTTTCGCGGGCAGGATTTCGACCTTGCCGCCGGCTTTTTCGACCGCTTCGATCGCGCCCTTGGTGGCTTTGGAGACCACGATGGTTGCTTTCGATTTCAGGCCTTTTTTGCCGACCAGTTTCAGGCCGTCTTGCTTGCGGGCGACGATGCCGGCTTCCACGAGGGATGCCACATCAATTTTGTCGCCTTTCAGCTTCTTGCCGTCGATTGCCGACTGGATGATGCCGAGCGTCACGACCGTATAGTGGGTCGCGTGTTCGAAGTTGTTGAAACCGCGCTTGGGCATGCGGCGCAAGAGGGGGGACTGGCCGCCCTCGAAGCCTTTGATCGCAACGCCGGTACGGGCTTTCTGGCCCTTGACGCCGCGGCCTGCTGTCTTGCCTTTGCCGGAACCGATACCACGGCCGACCAGGATACGGGTCTGGCGCGCGCCGGGATTGTCTCTGAGCTGGTTGAGTTTCATGACTTATGCTTCCTTTATGCCGCGTCTTCGACTTTGACGAGGTGCTTCACGACTTCGATCATGCCGCGCACTTCGGGGCTGTCGACCAAAATCTTGGAGCGGTGACGCTTGTTCAGGCCGAGACCGATGAGGGTGCCTTCCTGCTTTTTAATGCGACCGATGATGCTGCCCGTCTGGGTGATCTTGATCTTCTTGCCGGAATTGGCAGCCTTGGGGGCAACAGTTTTCTTGGCAACTACGGGAGCTGCCTTCGCTGCTTTGGGTGCTGCCGCTTTCGGGGCTGCTGCGGACTTTTTAGCCGCTGCGGGTTTCTTATCTTCACTCATCAGACTTCTCCTTTGCGTCGCCTTTGCGGCCCAGCACTTCGTTCACGCGGCGGCCACGACGGCTTGCCACCATGCGGGGGCTTTCCATCAGCTTGAAAGCTTCAAGGGCGGCTTTGACCATGTTGTAGGGGTTCGACGAACCGATCGACTTCGCGACGACGTCCTGGATGCCCAGGACTTCGAACACGGCGCGTAGCGGGCCGCCGGCGATGATACCGGTACCGGCTTCAGCCGTGCGCAGGCGCACGAGGCCGGCGCCGAAGCGTGCTTCGATGTCGTGGTGGATCGTGCGGCCGTCACGCAGCGGAACGCGGATCATGCGGCGCTTCGCCTGGTCGGTCGCTTTCTTGATTGCTTCCGGCACTTCGCGGGCTTTACCTGCGCCTGCGCCGATGCGGCCGCGGCCATCGCCGACAACCACGAGGGCAGCGAAGCCGAAACGGCGACCGCCCTTCACGACTTTAGCGACGCGGTTGATCGCGACGAGGCGTTCGACGAGTTCGGAGCCCTCGCGATCGCCGCCTTCTTTCTTGTCGCGGTCACGTCCGCCGCCTTTGCGGTCACGACCGCCGCCTTCGCGACCGTCACCACGACCGCCTTCGCGTCCGCCTTCACGGCCTTTGCCGGGGGCGCCTGCGCCTTGGGGGGCTTTTTCGATTTTTGCCATCTGTCCTGTTCCTTCGATTAAAAGCTTAAGCCGGCTTCGCGTGCTGCATCGGCGAGTGCCTTGATGCGGCCGTGATAGGCGCGGCTGCCGCGGTCAAAAGCAACCTTTTCGACGCCTGCTTTTTTCGCGCGTTCGGCAACGAGTTTGCCGACGGCGGTGGCTGCGTCTTTATTGGAGGTGCTCTTCATGCCTTTTTTCACGTCGGCTTCCGTCGTGGATGCGGCGGCGAGCGTCACACCCTTCGCGTCGTCGATGACCTGCGCGTAAATGTGCTGGCCGGAGCGGTGAACGGACAGGCGCGGACGTTCGTTCTTTTCCGTGCCCTTCTTCACCACTTTGCGTACGCGCCAGGTGCGGCGCTGTTTTGCTGTTGCGTTTGCCATTGTCGTCTATTCCTTCAATTATTTCTTCTTGCCTTCTTTGCGCAGGATGCGGCGGCCTTCGTAGTTGATGCCTTTGCCCTTGTACGGTTCGGGGCGTTTCATCAGGAAGAGTTCCGCTGCGACCTGGCCGACTTTTTGCTTGTCGATGCCGGAGATCTCGATCTCGGTCTGTTTCGGGACTTTCACTTCGATGCCGGTCGGGATCTTGTAGCGGACTTCATGGCTGAAACCGATCTGGAGGACCAGGTCTTTGCCTTGGAGAGCCGCACGGAAACCGACGCCTTCGATGATCAGGCGCTTGGAGTAACCATCGGTCACGCCCTTGATCATGCCGCGGACGAGCGAGGCGGTCGTGCCCCACATAGCGCGCGCATGGCGGTCTTCGTTGGCCTTGGAAAGAACGACAGCGCCGTCCTTCACTTCAGCCGTGATGTCGTTCGAGACGGTCAGGGAAAGTTCGCCCTTTTTGCCCTTGATGCTGAGCTTCTTGCCCTGAAGCTTCGCTTCAACGCCAGTCGGCAGCTTGATGGGGTGTTTTGCAATACGAGACATGTTACTTCACCTTACCTTAGAATACGCGGCAGAGGATTTCGCCGCCCACATTCGCTTCGCGCGCTTCCTTGTCGGAAAGCACGCCACGCGGCGTGGAGAGGATCGAAATGCCGAGGCCGTTATAAACGCGCGGAACATCCTTGACCTGCGTATAGACGCGGCGGCCGGGTTTGGAAACGCGCTTGATTTCCTTGATCACGGGCTGGCCTTCGGAGTACTTCAGCTCGACCGTCAGTTCGGCGATGCCGTTGTCCTGCTGGGTGACAGCATAATCACGGATGTAGCCTTCGCGCTTCAGAACTTCCAGCAGGTTGGTGCGGAGTTTGGACGCGGGGCTCTTGATGGCGGACAGGCGTGCGGCCTGGCCGTTGCGGATGCGGGTAACCAGATCGCTGAGGGGATCATTAAAAGACATTGTTTTTTCCTTCCCTTACCAGCTGGATTTCGTGACGCCGGGAAT
>JAQSWE010000189.1 GCA_029266795.1 Alphaproteobacteria bacterium
CCGGCGGTTGCGCCGTGGCTGCATTTGACGTCGTCGGCGTAAATTTCTAGTTCTGGTTTTGCGCTTGCTTCAGCTGTTGGGGAAAGCAGTAACGCATGATGAGACTGGTATCCATCTGTTTTTTGTGCAGCACGACGTACATGTATTTTCCCTTGGTAAACTGCACGAGCCTGATCATCAACAACTCCCTTAAAATGCTGGACGGATTTTCCGTCCGGTTCGAAGTGGTCAGCCAACACGGTAAAATCGTGGCTTTGCTGTCCCTTCATTAAGTATGTGCCACCGATACTACTCGAAATGGCGCGATCTATCAACTGGAGCCGGAATTCCTGCCGCGCCAGCTTACCGCCCGTTGCCAGGCTAAAGCCTTCAAAAGACGAGACTTTCTGCTGCTGCACGACGGTGCTGCTGATATGGAATCCGGCATCGGATTCTTCCTCGAAACGGTAAAAACGCAAGCGCGCAGCCGATTCCAGCGCAATCGCTGCGTAGGTGTTGGCAAAATACGCCCCCTCCCCGCAATGGCGTTCGATGATGGTGCAGCCGGCATTTTCGCCCAGCTTGTACATCACGCGCGGATATACAGCCGCGTCGCGGCCCGCGTTGTAGAACACGACTTCGATAGGCTCGGCGATATCGCGTTTCGCCGCAACCAGCAGCACGAAACCGTCGCGGATATAGGCGGCGTTCAGCGCGGTCAGCGGCGTCTTGGCCAAGTCGCCCACCGTCACCAATTGTTCTTCGAGGCCTTGGACATTCTTTTCCGCTGCGTCCATCAGGCTCATGACGGTCACATGTTCGGGCAGGCTGGAAAGTTTCGGTTGATACTGGCCGTTCACCAGCACGACGCGGTGCGTGCCCAGCAGCGGCGCGGGAATTTTCGCAGCATCAAATTTTACGGGCTCGGCGGAATAACGGAATTTGGCAGCGGCGAGTGCGCGCAGGTTGGTGTATTGCCAGCCTTCCCATGCCACGGTCGGCAGGCCGGTTTGCGAAAACGCCTCCGCGCCCGTTGCGCGCAGCGCCTTCATCCATCCGGCGGCTTTGTCATTCAGCAGCGCATCCGCATCGGCAAGCCACGGCATCGCCGCCGCAACCTGCGGGGCCTGCGCCATAAAAACTTCCTTGCCTGCGGCTGCGGTCATGCTCACGCGGCCTCCGTTGCGTCATAGAAATCGGCATAGCCTTTTTCTTCCAGCAGCAGCGCAAGTTCGGGGCCGCCGGTTTTCTGGATCTTGCCATTCGCCAATACGTGGACGATATCGGGCTTGATATAATCGAGCAGGCGCTGGTAATGCGTGATGACGAGGAAGGAACGATCGGGCCCGCGCAGCGCGTTGACGCCTTCCGACACCACCTTCAGCGCGTCGATATCGAGGCCGCTGTCGGTTTCATCCATGATCGCCAGTTTCGGGGCGAGCATAGCCATCTGCAGCACTTCGTTGCGCTTCTTCTCGCCGCCCGAAAAACCGACATTCACGCCGCGCTTCATCATTTCGGCATCCATGCCGAGGTCTTTAATTTTCTGTTTCTGCAATTTCAGGAATTGCGCCGGTTCCAGCTCTTTCTCGCCGCGCTTCTTGCGGATGGCGTTGAGCGCGGTTTTTAAAAACGTCGTGGTCGATACGCCCGGAATTTCTACGGGATACTGGAATGCAAGGAAGAGCCCCAGCGCCGCGCGGTCTTCCGGTTCCATGGCGAGCAGGTCCTGCCCCATGAATTCAACCGTGCCATCCGTCACTTCATACCCGTCACGACCCGCCAGCACGTAAGACAGCGTCGATTTGCCCGACCCGTTCGGCCCCATGATCGCATGCACTTCGCCCGCCTTCATCTCGAGGCTCAGGCCCTTCAGCACCGGACGGCCCGCAGCCGTCACATGGAGGTTTTTGATTTTCAGCATTAGCCCACACTTCCTTCCAGACTGATCGCCACCAGCTTCTGCGCCTCGACCGCGAATTCCATGGGGAGGTGCTGCAGGACTTCCTTGCAGAAGCCGTTGACGATCAGGGTCAGGGCTTCTTCTTCCGGTATCCCGCGCTGGCGGCAGTAAAACAATGTCTTGTCGCTGATCTTCGACGTCGTCGCTTCATGTTCCAGCGTCGCGGTCGGGTTCTTGTTCTCGATATACGGCACGGTATGCGCGCCGCAGAGGTCGCCGATCAGCAGGCTGTCGCATTGCGTATAGTTGCGCGCATTTTCCGCCTTCTGCGCGATGCGCACGAGGCCGCGATAGGTGCTGTTGGATTTGCCCGCCGAGATGCCCTTGGCAATGATGCGCGAGCGCGTGTTCTTGCCGATATGGATCATCTTGGTGCCGGTATCGGCCTGTTGGTAATTGTTGGTCAGCGCGACCGAATAGAATTCGCCCACGCTGTCATCGCCCAGCAGCACGCAGGACGGGTATTTCCACGTAATTGCAGAACCTGTTTCCACTTGCGTCCATGAAATGCGCGAGCGCGCGCCCTTGCAGATGCCGCGCTTGGTCACGAAGTTATAAATGCCGCCTTTGCCGTTTTCGTCGCCGGGATACCAGTTCTGCACGGTTGAATACTTAATCTCGGCATCATCCATGGCGATCAGTTCCACCACGGCGGCATGCATCTGGTTTTCGTCGCGCTTGGGCGCAGTGCAGCCTTCGAGGTAGCTGACATAGGATTTCTTTTCCGCCACGATCAGCGTGCGTTCAAACTGGCCGGTCTTCGCCTCATTGATGCGGAAGTATGTCGACAGCTCCATCGGGCAGCGCACGCCTTCCGGAATATAAACGAATGTGCCATCGGTGAAGACGGCGGCGTTCAGGCAGGCATGCTTGTTGTCGGTATAGGGCACGACGCTGCCCATGTACTTCTTAATCATGTCCGGATATTTCTGCACCGCTTCGGAGATGGAGCAGAAAATCACGCCCGCGCTGTGCAGTTTTTCGCGGAAGGTCGTCACGACCGATACGCTGTCGAACACCGCATCGACCGCGATGCCGTTCAGCATTTCCTGCTCGCGCAGCGGAATGCCGAGCTTCTTGTACGTCTCCAGCAATTTCGGGTCGAGCTCGTCGAGGCTTTTCGGCGCGGATGCCGTTTTCGGTGCGGCGTAGTAATAGGCATCCTGATAATCGACAGGCGGGAAGGACACATTCGCCCATTGCGGTTCGGGGAGCGTCAGCCAGTGGCGGTACGCGGTCAGGCGCGATTCCAGCATCCAGTCGGGTTCGTTCTTCTTGGCGGAGATGAAGCGGATGATATCTTCGTTCAAGCCCTTGGGCGCGAAATCGCTTTCGATATCGGTGATAAAACCCGCTTCGTATTTGTCGAGCGACTTGATCGTCTCCAGCGTTTCCGGTGCGATGGCGGCGTTGCTCATGCTTTCACCATTACGGACGATTTCTGTTCAGGGAGGCGTACCTGCACAAGGCTCGTGCGGGTGGCGGTGCCGCAGCCGGTTTGCGCGCCCATCATGTCGGCAAGGCTCAGTTCCTGCAGTGCGCCGCGAATGGCGCGGTTGACGGGGTCCCACTTGCCCTTGGTCGGGCAACGCGTTTCAGCGGGGCAAGGGTCGTCATTGCCTTCGATACAGGACACGATCGCAATGGGGCCGTCCATGGCCTCCACGATATCGCAGACCGACAGCGCCACGGGATCGCGCGCAAGTTTATAACCACCCTGCGCGCCGCGCACGGATGACACGAGGTTTTCTTTCAAAAGCGTCTTGAGCACTTTGGCGACGGTTGGTTCCGGCAGGGCGGTTTTGTCGGCAAGATGGCTCGCGCTACGGGCGGCGTTTTCGCCTTCCCGCGCAAGCTGGACCATCACGACGATGGCGTAGTCCGTCAATTTGCCGAGTTTCAGCATTTGTTTAAATGGGTGCCCTTCTACAAGTACCAAGTTTGTCCTGATTAGATATGGTATTTCGGGGGGTGAATTCAAGTAAAATCGGTCGGCGTTAACCTAATTCAATCAAGCCTCTAGTGCAAAAAACAAATGATCAAAAAGGTATTTATATACCTTAATCGAGATCCATTCGCAGTTATCCAATGATTATAAGCCTTTAACCCTCTGATGTTAGGGTTCTGTTAACTAAATCTATACATAATAGAAATAGATTCACACGTCAAAAGTCAGGTTTTGATGGATACATCGGTTGAAAATCCGCTGATCACCCTCCCGTCCGATATGCAGGACTGGGCCGAGGCGAACAAGCCCATGATCTCGCGCCTGTCCTCGGCGCTGGCAAAAAAACCGACCATGCATGAAGGCGCGATCTGGGAACTCATCGCTGCCGAATTCTCCCCCGAATGGATGCACGCGAAATCGAATTTGAAAAGCGCGGAGCAGCACGTGAAATATCTCGCGCTGCCCGAAAACATGCCGCTCGGCCTGATTGGCGGCGCGCTGCAGAGCGACGAAGTCAACCACGCGCACCAGACCTTTGCGGAGGCGATGGCCGGCTTCACCATCATCGACGAACAGCTGCGCCAGCATGACGCGCTGAAATCGCTGCTGGGTGCGGTGCGCCAGCACCAGAAAGTCGTTTCTCAATCGCTGGAGGTCTCGCGCCGCATGGAGCGCATGACGGCGGCCTTCGCCAGCGTCGCAAGCCTCGATGCCGACGAGGTCACAGTGCCGCAGAAACAGAAAACCTTCTCGCTGAAAAACGGCCAGCTGTCGCTCAGCTTCGCCAGCACGAAATCGTTGCGCAGCCGCACGTCCTCGGCACTCAAGGCCAGCATGTTCCGCGCGCAGCCGGTGAAAACAGCCTGAATTCTTTACACCTTTAAAGGCAGCTTTCGCCGGGCGCACAGTCGCGCATGGACGGGATGGGGCTTGCAGCCGGATACATCAGGAACAGATAGACGATAATCACGATACCACGGATAAGCTGCGTAAACGGCAGGAACCACAGCGCGACTGCGGGCGGCGCAAGGCAGAGCGCGAGCCGCAGGATATCGTTTTCGATCCCCGCCTGCCCCAGCGCCATTGGCCATGCCAGAGCAAACGCGATGATGCTCACGATCCGCCACTTCTTTTTGTTGTCGAGGCGGAGTTTCATGGGTTTTACGTCCGTGCCTGTTCCTTGGTCGCAAGGAAGCGGATGTCGCGCGCGTTTTCGATGGCGTTGTCGAGGTGCCATGCGTTGCGGGCGAGGAAGACGGGCTGGCCGTCATGGTCTTCCGCGATGTTCGGCAGGTTCTGGTCGATGAACTGCTCCAGCTTCTCGTGCTTGTCGCTTTCCAGCCAGCGCGCGGTGTGCAGTGCGGCGGTCTCGAAGCGGACGGGCAGATTGTATTCGGTGCGGATGCGGTCGGCCAGAATGTCGAACTGCAGCGGGCCGACGACGCCGACCACCCAGCTGGAATCCATGCGCGGCTTGAAGACGCGCGCCGCGCCCTCCTCCGCCAGTTGCAGCAGCGCCTCGCCCAGATGCTTCGCGCGCAAGGGATCGTCAAGGC
>JAQSWE010000190.1:0-5437 GCA_029266795.1 Alphaproteobacteria bacterium
ATGTAGTTCTGCGCGGAATCCCAGTCCTGCTGGCGCTGCGCAAAACGGCCGGCGAGATAGTTGCCGGACAGGGTATTGCTGAGGGGGGCGGGGGAGGCGGCGGCGAAGTCGGGCGCCGCGGTGATTTTCGCCTGTTCGGAAGCGGCGCAGGCATTGAGGGAGAGGGAGACCGTAGCAGCGAGGACGAGGGCGCTGGCAACCTGGAAAACTTTCACGAACCTCATTCCCTTCTACTGATAATTTACATAGACACTTCAATATATAGGTGGCTTCTAGGGCTTTTCCCCTAAGTACCTTTTTACACAACAAAGGTTAATATCTGGTGAGTACGCTTCGGGTACGGAGTATTAATTCCGTAAGACATTTTGTTGCTGCCGCACGAAAGCAAGTTGCGCAGGCGCGAAAGTAAATTACGGATTTCCCCATCATTTCCGCAGTTTCTGCGGGTGGAAGCCGATTGTGCCTTGCCGGTGCAATAGTTATGGAGCAACATCCGAAACACACACATCCCTGTTAAGAATCGTTACGAAAGCGAAGCTGTCATGCTCAAACGCCTCAAGAACGCTTTTAACTCCGCCACGGAAATGCACCGAGCGGGGCTTGAATATGCGGCACTCGCCACCACCTGGCCCCTGATCAAAGACAGCCTGCCCAAGGGCGACGGCCATCCGGTGATTTTCTTTCCCGGATTCCTGACCAGCGACATCTTCACCCTGCCGCTGCAGTCCCGCGTCGAAGAACGCGGATATAAGGTCTATGGCTGGGATAACGGCTTCAACCTCGGCTTTGACGAAAAAACGGCGACGCATCTGAAAAAACGTCTGAAGCAGGTGTTCGACGACAATGGCGGGCAGAAAGTCACGCTGGTCGGCCACAGCCTCGGCGGCGTCTATGCGCGCGAACTGGCCCGCGAATTCCCCGACATGGTGCGCGACGTCATCACCCTCGGCACGCCCTTCGGCGCACTGGACGATACCGCGAAAGCGACATCGGAACACCTGAAGAAACTCTACAGCTTCTTCAATCCCAATTCCGTGCATGACGAAGTGGAAGACATCGGCGCGCGCGGCCTCACCCCGCCGCCCGTGCCCACCACCTCGATGTTCTCGAAAAACGACGGCGTCGTGGACTGGAAAGCGTCCCTGAACCCGGCGCTGCCGAACACCGAAAATATCGAAGTCTATGGCAGCCATATCGGCATGACCGCCAATCCGCTCACCATCGCCGCCGTCATCGACCGTCTGGCGCAAAAGGAAGGCGACTGGAAACCCTTCGACAAATCCAAATACCCGCCGCTGATGTTCCCCAAAGGCGCGGATGCCGCCGACCTGCCCGCCAATCCGGGCTTCAAGATGGACAAGACGAAACGGTCCTTGTTCGACAACCCGCCCGTGAAGAAAAAGCCAGTGCCGCCGAAAGCGCCGAAGGCTTGATCCTGCCGCCTTGCGAACAGGTATGAAGTGAAATAGTCTTTGAAGGACGGCTCCCGCGTCTTTCTTTCAAGGAATTTTCACATGCGCCATTTTGCCCTGTTATCGCTGCTTCTCCTCGCCTCGCTCACCGCCTGCAAAAGTCCCTATATCGGCAAGGTCGTCAATGGTGGGCCGCACGATATTGAATCCGTCCGTGCGCGCCGAACGCGGCGACGGCGATGCGCAGGTACAGATGGGCGATTACTACTGCCTCAATGAGCCCAAGGCCGACAAAGGCGCGCAGACCGTCAAGTGGTATCGCGCGGGCAGCAAGAGCATGGATATCGAGGCCGCCCGTCGCGGCGCCTATAACCTCGGCATCTATTACCTGGCGCTCACCGAATATCCCGAGATATGGGACCTGCAACGCTCCAAGCCCAAGCCGCCCTGCACCGGCAGTGTCCGCAGCCGCGACAACGATGCAAAGGCCGCCAAATACCTGACGATCTGCGCGGCGGACCTGCAATGGCCTTACAGCTGCACTTCGGCGCTCGCGATCATCCGCTATGGTGATAAGCAATATGCCGAAGCCTATTACCTCTACGCGCTCGCGCTCACCGAATTTGCGTGGAACCGTGAAGACAGCGGCCAGGATTATAGCGGCCCGCTGCTGCTGGTGCCGCAACCGGCTCCGAACCAAGGTTATCCCGCGTTTTTCGATGACGAGCGTCGCGCCCTGTTCCGCAACGCGCGCCTTGCCGCCAGCCACCTGTCAAAAGCCGAAATCGCGCGGCAGGACGCGCGCGCCTATACCGCCTATTACAAAAGGGTGGCCGACGGCCAGAAACAGGTCGACAGGTTGACGGACCGCAGCAGATATAACAAGTAACACGCGAAGGGATGTGCGCGTTATTGCCAGCCGTCCATGTCTTCCATGGGGCGGATTTCAATCTCGCTCGGCCCCGGCATGGGGTTGGGGCAGCGCTTGACCCAGCTGATCGCCTCGTCCATGTCTTTCACTTCCCAGATCCAGAAACCGGCGACCAGCTCGCTGGTGGCGGCGAAGGGGCCGTCGATGATGGTGCGGCTCGCGCCGTCAAAAGCCACGCGCTTGCCCGCCGATGACGGTTTCAACCCGTCCGCCGCGACGAAGATGCCGGCCTTTTCCAGCTCGTCATTGAACTTCCCCATCTCCTCCATCATCTTCATGGTGTCGGGCGTGGGGAAGAACCCTTTCTCGCTGTCCTTGGTTGCCTTGACGAGCACGAGCACACGCATTTTTACATCCCCGAATAATTCGGCCCGCCGCCGCCTTGCGGGGTGGTCCAGACGATGTTCTGGGTGGGGTCTTTGATGTCGCAGGTTTTGCAGTGGACGCAGTTCTGCGCGTTGATGACGAATTTGGGTTTTCCGGTCTCGTCGTTCACGATTTCATAGACACCAGCGGGGCAGTAGCGCTGCGCGGGCTCGGCGTATTCTGGCAGGTTGTAGTTGATCGGCACCGACGGGTCTTTCAGCTTCAAATGGCTCGGCTGGTCTTCCTCGTGGTTGGTGTTGGAGATAAACACCGACGACATCTTGTCGAACATCAGCACGCCATCCGGTTTCGGATAGTCGATTTTCTGGCTGTCCTTCGCTTTTTTCAGGCTCAGGTTATCCGCATGGTTGCGGAAGGTCCATGGCGCTTTACCGCGCAGCAGCACCGTATCGATGGCGGAATAGAGGAAGCCGAGAATGAAGCCCTTGGCAAAGCTGGGGCGGATATTGCGTACGCGATTAAGTTCCTCGAACAGCCAGCTGGTCTTGAATTTATGCGTGTATCCCACGGGCTCTTTCCCCGTCGGGTCGCCCGCCTTGAACATTTCGGCCAGCGATTCCGCCGCCAGCATGCCCGATTTCATCGCAGCATGGGTGCCCTTGATCTTCGGCACGTTCAGGAAGCCCGCCGTATCGCCCACCAGCGCGCCGCCGGGGAAGGTCAGCTTCGGCAGCGATTGCAGACCGCCCTCGCTCAAGGCGCGCGCGCCATAGGAAATGCGCTTGCCGCCCTTGAGGTATTTGGCAATCGCCGGATGCGTCTTGAAACGCTGGAATTCGTGATAGGGCGAGAGGTACGGGTTTTGGTAATCGAGGCCGATCACGAAACCGATCGAGATAATATTGTTCTCCGCATGATACATCCACGAGCCGCCATAGGTCTTGGAATCCATCGGCCAGCCCGCACTGTGCACGGTCAAGCCCTGCTTGTGATTTTCGGCGGGCACTTCCCACAGTTCTTTAATGCCGATGCCATAGGTCTGCGGGTCGCAATCCTTGCGCAGCTCGTATTTTTTGAACAGCAGCTGCGTCAGCGATCCGCGGCAGCCTTCGGCGAACAACGTCTGCTTCGCATGCAATTCCATGCCGCGCTGGAATGCGGATGTCGGTTCGCCATTCTTGCCGATGCCCATATCGCCGGTGGCGACGCCCTTCACCGAATTGTCTTCGTTGTAGAGGACTTCGGCGGCGGGGAAGCCCGGATAAATCTCGACGCCCAATTCCTGCGCCTGCTCTGCCAACCATTTGCCAAATGCGCCAAGGCTGAAGATGTAATTGCCGTGGTTATTCATCGGCGGCGGGGTGGGCAGGCGGATGGCCGAGGATTTCGTCAGGAAATAAAAACGGTCTTCCGTCACGGCGCAGGTGATGGGCGCGCCTTTTTCTTTCCAGTTCGGGATCAGCTCGTTCAATGATCTCGGCTCCAGCACGCCGCCCGACATCAGGTGCGCGCCCACCTCGCCGCCCTTTTCCAGGACGCAGACGGTCAGGTCGGGGTTGAGATGTTTCAGGCGGATGGCGGCGGAGAGGCCCGAGGGGCCGGCGCCCACGATCACCACATCATAGCTCATCACTTCGCGCGGAGTATCCATAATCTAAACCCTCTGTTGAACGCCCCGAAAATATTACACTCGGGTGGGTAAAGCGATAGCGAAAAACGGGCGCGGTTTTGCTAAAGTTCCGGCATGACCCTGAACGATGAAAACCCCAGCCTGCCAGAGCTGCTGCAGCTATATATAGACTCCGGTGCGGATGAAGCGATCGGCGACGAGCCCATCGACCGCACGCTGCTGGCCGACAAGGTCATGGCGTTTCCGCAGGCCGCTGCGGCGGAAGAGGGGGGCGAAGCCTACGTCCCCGGCAACCGCCCGCTGCCGGCCATGCCCGCGACGCTCGCGGTGCCGAAAGCGCCGCCGCCCCTCGATATCGGCGCGGCGGAGGCGATGGGCGATGCGCGCCTGCTGGCGGCGGGCGCGAAAACACTCGATGAATTGCAGGCCGCGCTGCAGGGGTTCAAAGGTTTGGCTCTCCAGCGTACGGCGACCCAGATGGTGTTCTGCGACGGCAACCCTGCGGCCCGGGTCATGCTGGTCGGCGAAGCCCCGGGCGCGGACGAGGACCGCATGGGCAAGCCCTTCGTCGGCATGAGCGGCCAGTTGCTGGACAAAATGCTGGCTTCGATCGGCCTTAACCGCGACGAAAACGTCTATATAAGTAACATTATCAACTGGCGTCCGCCCGGCAACCGCGCCCCAACCGATTCCGAAGTCGCGCTCAGCCTGCCCTTTATCCTGCGCCATATCGAACTGGTGAACCCCGCCGTGGTGGTTTTCCTCGGCGGCGTCACGGCCAAGGCACTGACGGGCTCCTCCAACGGCATCACGCGACTGCGCGGCAAATGGCTGGAGCATGTCTCCGAAGGTTTGAAATCCCCCATCCCGGCGCTGCCGATGTTCCACCCCGCCTACCTGCTCCGCTCCCCCGCCGAAAAGCGCCATGCTTGGGCAGATTTGCTCAAGCTGAAGGCGAAGCTGAAGGAATTGGGGATTATCACCTAACCGCAACGCGGACTTTGCCGGTATTGCGCGTTCAAGGACGGTGATGAAAAACGAGACGAGGCGAAGAAGAAAACTCTTTATCGATTTTTTGGCTGTTTTCTTGGCTTCTTCCGTCATCTCCACTCCTTTCATCTCCTTCAGTGTTTCATA
>JAQSWE010000190.1:5477-7516 GCA_029266795.1 Alphaproteobacteria bacterium
TGAAAGTCAAGAAAAAATTGCGTAATAAGCAACGTCTTGATTTGGCTTTTTAATCCATCCGTCATGAAACCTGAATCGAAACGGCTGCGTTCTTTCACGCCTTCTTCCGAATCTGCGGGGGAGGGAGAACGGCTGATTTGGAGGTAATTTCCATAATTATAGAATTCGCCTGGTGGATAAGCTTCTGAAACCGCCGTTCAATTTGGCTAATTATGTAAAAATTTGCAAAGGCTGGAGAATTGGGCTACGAATCTCGGGCTCCCGGTCAACAGCCAGGCAGAAGATTTTGGAAATTGAAAAACGCAGATATGTTTTAGGATCGATCGGTTTCGCACTCGTGCTTGGTTGCGCGGGGACGGCGATTGCGGTCGACATTCCACTGCCCCAGCGCAAACCCGGACAGGAAGCAGCCGCGCCCGCCCCTGACCAATTCTCCTTCATCACCGCCATCCGCCCCGCGCGCAAGCCGGGCCAGACTGGCGCCGCAGCCCCCGCGCTTTCCAATGACGAGGTTGCGGCTTTGGCCGCCATCCGCCCCGCCGCCGGCAATCCGGACGCGCTGCGCCTGTCGCCCTCCGTCTTCTCCCGCGAACCCTCGCTGATCGACCGCATGTTCAAGACGATGGGCAGCAACCGCCTGAGCGACGAAGACGCGGCCCGCTATGCCCATATCTTCGCCTTCCAGGATGTCGGCAGCTACAGCCACGCCAACGAAGAAATCGCCAAGCTCGACGACCTGCGCCTGATGGGCCATGTGCTGTACCAGCGCTATACCAGCGCGGATTACCGCGCGACCTACAAGGAACTCGCGGACTGGATGAAGCGCTTCGCCGACCATCCGGGCGCGCAGCGCATCTACGACCTCGCGCAGAAAAAGAAGACCAAAAAAGATACCGAAAGGCTTGTTTCTCCGCGCAGCAGCCGCGGCGTCTATGCGATGCATGATTTCGACGTCGGCCAGCTGGCGCAGCCCTATATCCGCAGCCGCAGCCATGCGCCTGCGCAGCGCGACCTGATCAAGTCGGTCAGCGAAAATATCGGCGAAGCGCCGACATCCGCCCTTGGCCGCCTCGAGAAGAAAAAAGAACTGCTGCCCTCGACCGATTACGACGCGCTGCAGGGCGATGTCGCGGCATCCTATTTCTACAACGGCAAGATCGAGCGCGCCTATGAACTCGCCAGCGCCAGCGCGAAACGCTCCGGCAAAGATGTGCCGCTCGCGGGTTGGATCGGCGGCCTTTCCGCATGGCAGCTGGGCAAATATCCGGAAGCTGCGAAACTATTTGAAATGACCGCGCGCTCCGACCGCACCTCGGCCTGGATGTCGGCTGCAGGCGCGTACTGGACTGCGCGCTCTTATCTGCGCGCGCGCCAGCCGCAAAACGTGAATTTCTGGCTGAAGCGCGCGGCGGAATTTCCACGCACCTTCTACGGACTGATCGCTATGAAGGCGCTGGGGATGGAACAGGCGAAGTTCAACTGGAAAACCCCAGAACTGAGCGACAAGCACGTCAAGGCGATGATGCAGTTGCCCGCCGGACGCCGCGCGATGGCGCTCGTGAAATCGGAGCGCCCCGACCTTGCCGAGCAGGAACTGCGCCAGATGAACCCCGGCGACAATACGGTGTTGCAGGAAGCGATGATCGCGGTTGCGAACGACAACGGCATGCCGGCGCTTGCGATGCGCATGGGCTCCGCCTTCCGCGGCAAGAACGGCAAGCTCTATGACTCGGCGCTCTATCCCGATGTGCCGTGGAAACCCGCCAAGGGCTTCACAGTCGACCGCGCGCTTGTCTACGCCTTCATTCGCCAGGAATCGAAATTCGATTACGCGGCATCCAACAAATCATCCGGCGCGGTCGGGTTGATGCAGCTGATGCCGATGACCGCGAAGCATGTCGCCCGCAAGCATGGCGACGACATCGCGGGCGAAAAACTGCAGGACCCGGTGCTCAACATCGACCTCGGCCAGAAATACCTGAAGGAATTGCTGAACACCGAATATGTCGACAACAACCTTTTCAAGCTGGCGGTCGCCT
>JAQSWE010000191.1 GCA_029266795.1 Alphaproteobacteria bacterium
TGTCAGAACATGTGGAAACGCTGGTCGAGTTAGATGAAGAATTCAAAAAAGAGGCCGAACATTTGGGCGTGCCGTATTACGCGCGTGTGCAGACGGTTTCGACGCATCCGCAGTTTATCGACGGCCTCGCCGATATGGTGATGGAAGAAATCGCCGGTAAGAAACAACCCAAAATCTGTGGCGGGAACTTTAAGCGCTGCGGCTGCATCTCGGAGGCGGCATGAAAGAATTCATCTTCGCGCATTACGATGTTTTCAAATCGCTGCACCTGATCGCGGTCATCTCTTGGATGGCCGGGTTACTTTACCTGCCGCGCCTGTTCGTCTATCACGCCGATGCCGACAAGGCGTCGGAGCTGTCCGAAACGCTAAAGATCATGGAGCGCAAACTGCTGCGCCTCATCATGAACCCCGCCATGATTGCGGCCTATATTTTCGGCGTGTTGATGATATGGGCAAATGCCGACCTGCTAAAAATGCCCTGGATGCATATCAAAATCACCCTGGTCGTGTTGATGACCGTCTTTCATGCCGCGCGGGCACGCTGGCGGAAGGCCTTCGTGGTTGACGCGAACAAGCACAGCCATAAATTCTACCGTCGCGTGAATGAAATCCCGACCATCCTGATGATCGTTATCGTGTTTATGGTCATCACGAAGCCGTTCTGATTCCATAATGATTCCAATCGGCTAGGTTTTACTTAATACTTTAACGTTGACATACAACGGCTTCTTTGCTAAAACTAAAACCATCAAGCCTTAAATCAAAGGGCAGACCCCGCCGGAATTTCCGCCGCGGGCGTGGCATCCAAACATCCACCATCAGCGAAAACGAAATTCCCATCATCGCAACCCGACTTTTCCCGACTTAAAAGAACGAAAGAACAACACAAGTGGCAAAACCCCCCAGACATTCCGGCCCCCGTCACGGCGGCGGATCCCGTCATCACGGCGGACACGGCGGCAACAATAACGACGGAAACGATTTCCCGCATCAGGGTCCGCAATCCGATGTGACCCCGGAAGAAGAAGCCGCAGCTGCAAAGCGCGACCCGAACGCCAAGGTCATGGATCTGCACGAACTGAAAACAAAATCGCCCGCTGATCTTCTCGCCTATGCCGAAGGCCTCCAGCTGGAAAACGCCTCCGCGATGCGCAAACAGGAAATGATGTTCGCGATCCTGAAGCGCCTTGCCGAACAGGACGTTCCCATTCTTGGCGCGGGCGTTTTGGAAGTATTGCAGGACGGCTTCGGCTTCCTGCGCTCCCCTGAAGAAAACTACCTGCCCGGCCCCGACGATATTTACGTCTCCCCTTCGCAGATCAAGCGCTTCGGCCTGCGCACCGGTGACACGGTGGAAGGCGAAATCCGCGCACCGAAAGATAACGAGCGTTATTTCGCTCTCCTGCGCGTCAACCAGATCAATTTTGAAAACCCGGACAATATCCGCCACCGGATCAACTTCGACAACCTGACCCCGCTTTATCCCGACCGCAAAATCAAGCTGGAATTGGATGATCCGACCGACAAGGGCGGGGGCGTCAAGAAAGAAACTCGCACAAACAAGAATGCCGCTGTACAGCTGCAGCGCGTGATTGAACTTGTCTCACCGCTCGGTTTCGGGCAGCGCGCGCTCATCGTGGCGCCGCCCCGTACCGGTAAAACCGTGATGATGCAGAACATCGCGCATTCGATCGAAACCAACCATCCGGGCGTTTACCTGATTGTCCTCCTCATCGACGAACGTCCCGAGGAAGTGACCGACATGGCGCGCTCCGTCAAGGGCGAAGTCATCTCTTCCACCTTCGATGAACCTGCCGCGCGTCACGTGCAGGTCGCCGAAATGGTGCTGGAAAAAGCAAAACGCCTCGTCGAACATAAACGCGACGTGGTTATTCTGCTCGACTCCGTCACACGCCTTGGCCGTGCTTACAACACGGTCGTGCCGTCGTCAGGCAAAGTCCTGACCGGCGGTGTCGATGCGAACGCGCTGCAACGTCCGAAACGCTTCTTCGGCGCGGCGCGTAACATCGAACAGGGCGGCTCGCTCACCATCATCTCGACCGCGCTGATCGATACCGGTTCGCGCATGGACGAGGTGATTTTCGAGGAATTCAAAGGTACCGGTAACTCGGAAATCGTCCTCGACCGCAAGCTGTCCGACAAGCGCGTCTTCCCCGCAATCGACATCCAGAAATCCGGCACGCGGAAAGAAGAACTGCTCGTCGAGCAGGGCATGCTTTCCAAGATGTGGATCCTGCGCAAGCTAATGTCGCCCATGGGCACGACCGACAGCATGGAGTTCCTCATCGATAAAATGAAGGACACCAAGAACAACGAAGAGTTCTTCAAGCTGATGAACCAGTAAGGTTACGATGCCGAGCACCGGTGTTATCCTCACGATACTGGCGATAGCTGTCGCACTTTTCCTCATCCGGGAACATTTTCTTCTTTGGAAGGGATCAAAGCAGCGCCGCCAGCTCTGGGTTCAGTTCAAGCCGGATGACCCCCTTATTCTTGCCGCCGCCGAAAAGGCGCGCGCACTGCTGCCGCTTTTCGACAGCTTGCGGGAAAAATATCCGCGCTTCTCGTCGCTCGCTTTGGGGCCGATTCAGGAAGACGGCGATACCACGCCCGTGCTCGTACGGCGCAAGGTGCCGGAAGGCTACATGGTATGCCGTGCCAAAAACAAGAAGGACGGTACCGCCACGGAAGTCGGTGAAGAATTCCTCGCTAAAACCGAAGACATTGTGGACTGGATCGTTTACGAGAGCGAAAAGAAAGACCGCATTTACGGTGGATATACCCTGCGCGCCGTCGTCGAAATCGCCGAGCGCGACGGTTTCCACGTTCCGCCGCCAGCCCGCCGTCAGTTCGAGAAATTTGTCGACGCCTAAGGCGCGCCTGCCGTTTTGCCGACCATTTTCAGCAGCGTCAGCACCCAAGCCGGTTTCTGGAACGCGAAAAACGCGCAGAGAAGCCATGCCACAAGCGTTGTTCCCAGCGCATGGGTGCCTTGTTCGCCCGCTGCTGGCAATCCTGTATCGGACTTGTCCATGACTTCGCCCGGCAGCAGTTTTTGCAGTGCGCCTGCCGCCATGTATTTTATTGTCAGCCAGGCGACAACATATCCCGCCAGCCATACCAGAAGCTCGGCCACGAATGCGAAACGCCCGTATCCCAGTGCGCCAATCTTCGCGGCATTATAGGTTTGCGCCGGACTTAAATAGTAGGCCGCATACAAGCCCGCCGCGAGAACGGTACCGATCATCAATCCCTTGATCCGCGGGCCGCGGCTGATGGCGAGCACGGCGTCGCTTGCATACTTGATCGCCGCTTTTGTAAAGCGCTCCGAGATGACAAGCGGATATCCGGCCGTAATCTTTTGGTATACCTGCCGCTTCGAGTGGTGAGACAGCCCGCTCAGAATCTGCCGGAGCACCCTGTATTTGCACGCCTGCGCGATCAGGGCTTCCGCCGCCAAAGGTCCTTTGGAGAGCTTGAACAGCGCATTGATGCCCGGTTTGATAACAGGGTCCAGCACGGGGTCAATGCCCATTATCTTGCCGGTCAGCCCCGCGATACCGGACGGGTATTGCTTGCCCTCGATCGAAAATTCGACATTTGCGATAGGCAGAAAAGCAAGAAACGGAATGACGAGCAGTTTCTGTTCCGTGTTCTGGTTCAGCCTGAAAATTTCGGCGTGGTCTTCCGTTGCCAGCTCCCGCACACCCAGCCGGTCGATAATTTCCTGCAGGTCGACGGGCATCAGTTCGCGGTCCATTTCGAACTTGGCCTCGGCATGGAATGTCATGTCATAGGTATGCGTCCAAAACCCGCTGCGGTCGCATTCGGTGCAGCCGATCTTGGCCAGCCCGCGGCAGACATTGCAGCGCACCGTTTTTGCGCCGCTGCAGGACAGGCACAAAATTTTCCCCGTTGATGCGCAGCGCTGGCAGGGAATGCGCCCGCCATCGCCCGACTGTATGCCGCCGCTGCCATGGCAGGCAGGGCAGGCCGCCTGTCCGGTCACGCCGCAGGCAACACAGCCGACCCCGCCGGTGCCGCTGCATGTCGTGCATGGGTATTGCGTAAGACCTGCGCATTTCGAACAGGTGTCGACGACGCAGAATTCCTTTTGCGTGACTTTCAGGGGATGCTTGAATGGTTTTATGCCCCAGCCGCGCGCAGGGTCTTTGTCCAGAAGTTGAAGCAGCTCGATCTGCACGTTTTTGTCCGTCACCGCATCCGGCGCCAGTGCATTTGCAGCGGCAATTACCGCGGCCTCGTTACCAAGCACCTTCCCGTGCTCCCGCTTGCCGCTCAATTGGCCTTTGACGAAGTCGGGTTTCAGCTCGATAAAAATCGCCCCAGGCAACTGATGCACGAGCGTTTCGTGGCGCGCCAGCCGCACTTGCTCGGCCTTCAGCCCGTTACCGTCGACCATACGCCCCAGCGTTTCGGCCGCTTTTTGGCCGATCTGGAAATGCTGCTCGGACGGCTGTTCCGGGACGATATCCGGCTCCGACATTATTTTCTCCCGCGCTTGGCAAGATGCTGGGCGAGGAAATCCGCCGTGCGTGCATTCGCCATGCGTGCGGCTTCCTTATCATAGTGCTGCCCGCCCTCGCGCGCGAAGGCATGGTCAACATCGGGATAGACATGGATCTCGACATTCTTGTGCTTGTTGAGCGCGCTCAGGATTTTCTGTTGCGCCGCGATTGGCACATATTTGTCTTTCTCCGCGATATGCATCAGCAACTGATGCTTGATGCTGCCCGCTTCCTCCAGCATGTCCTGAATGCCGACGCCGTAATAGCTGACGTTGCAATCCGCATCCGACCGTGTCGCCATCAGGAAGGCGAGCTTGCCGCCGAGGCAGTAGCCCATCGTGCCGGCCTTGCCGGTGCAGTTTTCGTCCTTGCGGATATGCGCGAGGGTGGATTTCAGGTCTTCGATACCAAGGTCGACATTGAAGCCTTGGTAGAGTTCGAAAGCGCGCGCCCATTCCGCTTCTGATTTGTCGGTCAGCTGGATCCCGGGCTCTTGCCGCCAGAAAAGGTCGGGCGCAATCGCGATAAAACCGGCCACCGCCAGATTGTCGCAGATGGTGCGCATGCCGGCATTGATGCCAAAAATTTCCTGAATGACGACGACCGCGCCCGCGGGAAGGTCGCTTTCCGGATAGGCGACATAGGCGCTGAAACTGCCGCCATCATCTGCGTTGATCGAAATTTCTTTTTTCATAAATTACCCCTATCGGCTCTTTGACAGACTATCTTCTTATGCCCAAGGGTCAACAGCAATCTAGCCTTTAGCCATCATTGGCCGCTTCATGGCGGCGGCGGGCGCGTTCTTCCAGCAGCATCGCGCGCAGGGCATCTGGATCTGTGACAGGCGCTGAACAGGCGCGCCCAAAACATACATAGGCCGGGCAGTGAAATTCCACTCAGGACATTTAGCAAGTCTGCGCGCCCTTCCTTGCCGGCAATCACGACAGAGACAGGATGCGACAGGAAGTCGCTGTTCGATAACAATGTGGACAGCGGATAAAACCGCTGCAGGATATCGCCTGAAAATGTCCGCGCTGTATTCTCGGCGAATTCAAGGTATAGATTTTTGCCCGTAACAAGGTAAAGACGCGTCAACACGCCGATCATCGTGCCGTTGCCGGAGGGTGTTGCCGTATCATCTGCAGTTTTGGGGCGTAACAGAAGATCGGGCTGCGCTGCCGCAAGGAAAAATCCTTTATCTTTCGTATCCCAATAATCCCGCAGGGTGATGGATACCCATGTTTCCGCCTGCGCAAGATAAGCGGCATTGCGAGTTGCCTCATAAAACAGCAGCGCGGCTTCGCTCATATTCGCATAGTCGTCAAGCGTCGCGGTATGCGCGCGTTTACCATCGCAGAAGACGTGCCAGAGCGTTCCGTCCGGCTCCATCATGTTTTGCGTGACGAACCTGAAAGCATTACCCGCAGTCTTCAGCAGCTCGGGCGCATTGAGCGCCTTGTGGGCGCGCAACAGGCCGCTGATCGCAAGGCCGTTCCAGTCAGCCAGAACTTTGTCGTCGCGTGCGGGCGGTGTGCGCATATCGCGGCTGGATTTCAGCCTTTTTCGCAGCGACAGCAGTTTTCGCTCTTCGTCTTCAGACAAACGCGTCAACTGCATCAGCCGGTTGGGAATACTAACCCCTTCCCAGTTGCCGCCTTGCGTCACATCGTAAACGCGTCTGAACAACGTGCTGTCGTCGCCTAACAGCGCATCAACTTCGGCCGCGCGCCAGATGTAATAGGCGCCTTCCTCGGTATGGCCGGAGGGTGTCAGGCTATCGGCGTCATAGCTGCTCGCAAATCCCGTCGCATCATGATGCGGGACCGACATGTCACGCTCCAGCCATGCTGCCGTTTCGCGGATACGCTCTGCGAAGAGCGGATTCCTCGTTT
>JAQSWE010000192.1 GCA_029266795.1 Alphaproteobacteria bacterium
TCGTCACGCGGCGTATAGGGCCAAAGGGTTTCCAGCCCCCGCGCGAACCAGCACGGATGCTGACTTTGTCGCCATAAAGACCGAAGGCAACTGCATGATCGCCATGGACATGGCCGTTCATGAAAGTAAAAGTCTCGGCAAATGCGCCCCCATCCCCCGCCAGCCCGCCTGTGACGACAACATTTTTCCCGACCGTTTCCACGATACCGCGCGTGAACTCGCTGCCGTTCACGTTCAGCCCAGGCGCCAACACGAAAATGCCCGCAAGGTTAGGGGCGGCCAGCTTTTTGCCGATGTCCTGCCCTGTCGCGCGCGAGCCTTGCGCATTCTTGAGAGGCGCTGCGGCGACTTTAACCTCCGTCGCGTCGAAATGCAGCGCGAGCAGCGAAAAGCTGTCGTCCGAAACCCCGATACCCGAAATTTCTCCGGCTGTTGAGCAGCCGATCACATTCAGCCCCGCGCCCAGGAATGTTTTCTCAAGGTTCTCCCGGTCGGCAAAGAAACCGGGTGCGCCAAACAGCACCGAAATTTGCGGCACAATCACCTTTGCCTGCGCGAGCGTCGCGGCGAGACCGCTTTGCGTTGTTTTGGCGGAAAATGTCTTCATTCGGATAATCCCTCTTTTCAGCAATTTCCGGCGGCGCGTTCGTCCAAACCGAAATCCACGACAACGCCGTCCGCCCCTGCCCCCGCATAGTCGTCCCAGGAAAAATGCAGGTGGATCGTGTCGTCGCCGCCGAGCGGAAAAGCGGCAGGCCCCGCCACAAAAGGCACGGCCATTTCGAAATCATGGCCGTACTTATTGAGGCATGACTTGACCTTCGACCCCACGATGTTGGCGATGGCGCAAGCGATATCTTCGTGCACGTTCTTTTCCTGCGCCAGTTCGGGCGGATAAAACTGTGCCGCCGTCCGCGCTAGCAGTTTGCCGTCGAAGCTGAAGCAGAAATTGGCCGAGGCGCCACGCGTTTGGTCGAGCAGCAGGCAGGTGTAGATGCGACCCTCCCCACCCGTCGCAGCCCCGCCCTGCACCACCGCAGACACAACGTTTTGCCCCAGCATGCCGTTGAAGGTTTCTACCATCGTGCTTTGCACGACGCCGGAAATATCGGACTTGATCCCAGACATGTCTAACATGCGTTTTCCTGCTATGCCGATTGTGCGTCGGATTTTCTCTCGCGCTTGGCGAGCCAGTCGAGAACCTTTTTAACTTTCTCGGAAAAAATATTCGCCAGTACGGGCTTGATGATATACGACGTCGCGCCGGCCTTCAGCGCCTCGATCATGTGGCGCTCGTCGGATTCGGATGTCACCATGACAAAAGCGACATCGTCGAACTTGCGCTCCTGACGGCATTCCTGCATCAGCGTGTAACCGCTTTTACCGGGCATGATCCAGTCGATGAAAATGATATCGTAATTACGCACCGCCATCCGCTCGAGCGCCTCCGCGGCAGTGCCCGCCGTGTCGATGTCGGCAAATCCCATGTTCTTTAAATTCTGTTCGACCACCTGCCGGATGATCATGTGATCATCGATCACGAGGACGGCAAGCGAGGACGGCGTGGCAGACATAGATTTCCCCTGAGATAACGACGATGAATTCGGCCATCTACTAGGATAGGGGTTAAATATTAAAATCAGTTTAACTAATTTTATTGCGCACTTATGTCACGCTGCTGCGCCGCGAGAAGCCTTGCGCGCTGCGACTTTCGGGGATTTTGTGGCATCAGACATGCCCATATAATGCGCAGCAGCGGTGGCAAAATCATCAGCGGCACGGCGCAATTCAGTCAGAGCGGGCTCGGCCACTTTAGCCTGCCCGTCCATCACCTTCACGGCGAAACCTGCAAGCGCGTCTTCGTCAAGGTAATCCGGCACGCCGATATCGGAAAACAGGCTGGAGAAATCCGCTGCGCGGTCGATGAACAACCCCACCACGTCGTGTGGCGCGCGCACGGCTTCGGCAAAGGCTTTCGCGAACGGGCTCTCCGCGTTATCGGCGTGGTTGAGCAATCCCTGCCATGCGCCCTTGCGCCAGCCCATCACTGCGCTTTCGTTATAGGCATCCACCAGCTGTTCGTTGTCGAGCCAGGCAAGCGCCGCCGCCTTCATCGCGCCCGCGTCATCCGCGCCGCCCGACCGTGCCCATGCGCCGTAGAACGCGTTATACAGCGGCGCGCGGTCGGCCTCGAGGCTGTCCGGCGTTTCGCGCCAGTTGGCATTTCTGGAGAGGTTGTCGAAAATATCGCTGCGTGTTTCGCGCGCGTGGTTATAAATGAAATAGACCGCGAAGGCATCTGCATCCATTTCCATCAGCCGGACGGCGAACAGATGCCCGTGCGGCTCGAACGCGGCTGCTGAAAAATTCCGCCGCATCTCGGTCTCCATCTGCGCCACATGCCGGGTTTCATGCGCGAAGAAATGCAGCAGCCGGTCGGTGCCTGCACGCGGGTCGAGGTAGATTTTTTTCTCCGACGGCATATAGCCGCCGCCCGCCACGACGCCCGTGCCCATGACCGGCGGCACATCCTCCGTCACCACAATCTCGACGCCCTGTTGCTTCAGGTAATGCAGCAGTTCGCGGCCGAGCGCGGTCTTGGCGACCTCCGCCAGCAACTGCCGCTCCGCCTGCGCGGGGGTTAGATTGTATGAATCATATGACTCGTGCATCGCCCTGCCCTGTTGGCGCGAAAAAGCATTTATAACCGGAATATGGTAATTATGTCAATAATGGACGACTTAACCTGTTGATAAAAAAGAAAAAAGGCCGGGGGTCACACCCGGCCTTTTTTCGTTCCCTGCCCCGCCCTATTCGGCAGGCGGGCGCGGCAGTTTCTGAATGAGTTTAAGCCGTTCCTCCGGCGTAATAACACGCAGAACATCGGAGCCAAGCGCCTGTCCGGCTTCCATTAAATGGTTCACCTCGGCGCGCACCTCCGCGAAGGCCTTGTCGAGGTCTTCCTGTTTGTAATCCGGCTGCGCGAGAACCTTTTTCACCGCTTCGCGTTTTTCACGCACTGCTTTCAGGCTCGCGCGTACTTCAGGCCAGTTTTTTTCCGCGGCGGTTTTCGCCTTCTCGCGGCTCTCGTCGCTCAATCCGCGAAAAGCTTTCGCGACCTTTCCAATCCCCATGCCGCCGCCGAGGACGTCACCCCCGCCGCCGAAGAAAAGCTTGCCCGCCACCACACCGCCCAGAAAGACGTTCGCGGTGAGTGAAAGAAACAGGATGATGCCAAGACAGGATTTAGAACAGTTTTGTGTCGTCATATTACGCTCTCCCAACCGATATCGCCGAATAACAAGGAGCCGAATAGGTCGCCGCTTTCAGTCGCGGCCATGCTGCCAAAGGCCATGCCCAAAACCGCCACACAGGCAAAGCCCGCCAGTTTCAGCCCGAAACCATATTGAAAATCGCCGAAAAAGCGCAGCAGCACGCTGCCCACCGTCTGCTTTTCCTGTGCACTAACCTGCGCGAGGTTCGGCACCACCGTCGTGATGCGGGCGAGCAGCGCGTCGGGCGCGGGCTCAACCTTTAAATTCCTAACTTGCTGTTCCCAGTTTTCTTGCATCTTCTGCCCTTTCTTCTTCCAGCATCCCGCGCATCGTCTTGCGCGCACGCACCAGCAATCCTTCCAGCGCCTTGATATGCATATCCATCGCGGCCGCCGCTTCGGGGTTTGTCAGCCCCTGAAAATAGGTCAGCGTGACCGCAATCCGCTGACGCTCTGGCAGGCTTTGCAGCGCTGCCCTTACCTTTGTTTCCGTCTGGCGCTGCGACAATATCGCTTCGCCATTCGGGTCTGTGCTGGCCAGATCTTCCGGCACTTCGCCGCCGGTATTTTTATTCTTTCGCAGGTGGTCGTTGCAGCAATTCACCACGATGCGGTAAAGCCATGTCGTGAACGCCGATTTCCCGTCCTGCCATTTCGGCCCGTAAATCCAGAGCCGCGTAAAAACATCCTGCGCCACGTCCTCGGCATCCGCCTGTTTCTTCACCATCACGCGCGCGATCGAATAGACACGGTTCAGGTGGCGTTTTGCCAGCATGTCAAAGGCGCGCTTATCCCCGGCCGCAATGCGGCCCATCAACTCTTCGTCCCTTGGCTCTTTGGCGTCCATCGGCATTTTTGTCCGTGCGATTCAAAACCAATGTCAGCATGTAACATTTTTCGTTTTGTTTCATGCTACTTATACCAAACGGCACCGCTTCCCCCTGCGCGGGAAAATGCATTTTAGTAAAATACTGATTTTAAAAGGTTATTTACCGGAAAGCTTGACCAGCTCCGCACGCAGGCGGGCTTTGTTAACCTCGCGCTGCAACTGGCGCTCCTCCCGGTCAGGGCCATTTCTGAGGGCACAGATGCTGATGACCGGCACCAGCAGCGTTGCAAAGGCCAGCATGCGGTCACGGGAATTATGCGTATTGAAAATCACGGCGAGAATAAAGGCGATTAGCGCGGCATTGAGCGCATAAGCGGCATAGCGAATAAAGCGGTCCATTGATTTACCCTTTTTAATATGATGGTATCTTAGGAGACAAATTCATTCCGCACAACCGCATGATTTAAAGGATATTTTGAAAATGACGCGCCTGTTTTACGCCTTCCTTGCGCTGCTGCTGCTCGCGCCTGTTTCGACCTTCGCGCAGGAAGAGGCGAAGGATATCGAAACCGCCAGCAAGATCACCGCCGCGACCGTCTATAGCGACCGTGCGAAAGTGACGCGCGTTGCGGTTGTCGATATACCCGCCGGCGCACATACGGTTGTTTTCACCGGCCTGCCCCCGAGCCTGATGCCGGATTCCCTGCGTGCGGAAGGCAAGGCGCGCGCGGAAGTAAAATTCGGCGCGGTCTCGCATAAACAGGTGATGTCGAGCGAACTGACATCCGAGCGCGAACGCGAGCTGAACGACAAATCGGAAACAATTCAAGACCAGATCACCGCGCTGAACGCGGAGCGCGCGGCGATCGAAGCGCAGAAAACCTTTATCAGCCAAATCGGCCAGCAGGCACAATTGCGCAGCGGCGAGGAAATTGCCGAGATCAACCTGAAGCCCGAACAATGGGCGGCGGCGGCGGCCACGATCCGCACGAATATAGCGGAAGCATCGAAGGCGCTGCTGGAAATCGACATCCGCAACCGCACCCTGTCGCGCGAACAGCAGAGGGTCTTGAACGAACTCTCGACCCTTCGCACCGGCGGCCGCAGCACCTATTCGGTCAGCATTCCCGTCGAAACCGCATCTGCCACCAGCCTGACCGTGGAGCTCAGCTATCAGGTGCCCGATGCGACATGGCAACCGCTCTATGATGCGCGCCTGTCGACCGAAGGCAAGGGCGAGCTGAAACTGACGCAATTCGGCGCGGTCAGCCAGCGCACGGGCGAGGACTGGACGGGCATCACG
>JAQSWE010000008.1 GCA_029266795.1 Alphaproteobacteria bacterium
TCCCGATCAAGGTGCATCTGCAGGTGACCGATGCAAAACGCTACCACTACGACAGCAATAAACCTGAAGAACAGGTGAAGGTGCGCGTCGCCGCGACCATCAAGCAGCTGGTCTCCGGCATGGATTTCATCGAGCTGTACCAGACGCGCGAACAGATTTCCGAGCTCGCCCGCCAGAAGGTCGGCAAGGAAATCGAAGACCTCTACGGCATGAAGCTGGTCGATGTGATCGTCGATGAACCCCATGCGAACGAGACGGCCAAGGCCTCCTTCTCCTCCGTCAAGGAAGCGGAGCGCAACATGCTGGCCGCGCAGAACGACTCCGCCGCCATCAAGATGCGCATTATCGCCGAAGCCGAAGCACGGAAAGAGGCACTGCGCCTGCACGGCGAAGGCATCGCGGAACAGCGTGCGGCAATCTTCGCGAACTATGCCGAGCAGTTCAACAACCTCGCCAAAAAAGGCATGTCGCCCGAAATGGCGCATGAGGTCATTACCCTCGCCATGGCGCTCGACACCACCCGCGACGCCGCCGAAAAGGGCAATATGATCGTCAGCACGACGAACCCCAGCGACCTTATCGCGCAGATGCAGACGCTCGGCAAGACGCTGACCAAGCCCGGCATCGCGCCGCCCCAGAACGACAATCTGGCGACGCCCGCCGCCAAGCCGCCGAAAGTCGGCTAAGTTGTAAATAAGCTAGAAAAAACGGCCCCGTTGCGAAACGGGGCCGTTTTGCTTTTTGGCGCGGGGATATGCTATAACCGGAACCATGAAAGTCCTCGGCATTGAAACCAGCTGCGACGAAACAGCCGTCGCGGTAGTCACATCGGAAAAGCAGATTCTGGCCAACCTCGTGTTGAGCCAGATGGAACATGTGCAGTTCGGCGGCGTCGTCCCCGAAATCGCCGCGCGCGCGCATCTGACGCATATCGACGCGCTGGTGCGCGAAGCCCTGGAAATATCCAAATTGAAATTTCAGGATCTCGACGGCATCGCGGTCACCGCCGGACCCGGCCTCATCGGCGGCGTGCTGGTCGGTGTGATGACGGCGAAGGCAATCTCCGCCGTGCATGGCACGCCCCTCATCGGCGTCAACCATCTGGAAGGCCATGCGCTGACCGTGCGCCTGACCGACGATGTGGCGTTTCCTTACCTGCTGCTGCTCGTCTCGGGCGGGCATTGCCAGTTGCTGATTGTCGAAGGCGTTGGCAAATATAAACGCATCGGCACCACCATCGACGATGCGGCGGGGGAGGCGTTCGATAAAACGTCCAAGCTGCTCGGCCTCGGCTATCCCGGTGGCCCAGCGGTCGAAAAAATGGCGGCGAGTTGCGGTACGCCTGACCGCGCGCGCAAAAAATTCCCGCTGCCGAAACCGATGGTGGGCAAGCCCGGCTGCGATTTTTCTTTCTCCGGCCTCAAAACCGCCGTGCGCCGCATGGCCGATGCCCTGCCCGAAGAAATTCCGCAGGAAGATCTCGTCGATATCTGCTTCGCCTTTCAGGATGTCGTAGCCGATGTGCTGTCCGACCGCGTGAAAAACGCGATTAAAATCTACAAGGACCAATGCCCGGACGCCCATGCGCTGGTCGTGGCCGGCGGCGTTGCGGCGAATAAAGCTTTGCGCGGCGTTCTTGAAAAAATAGCGCAGGATGCCGGTTTGCGTTTTATCGCGCCGCCCCTGAAACTGTGCACCGATAACGCCGCCATGATCGCCTGGGCGGGCATGGAACGGCTGCAGCTCGGCATGACCGATGCGCCCGATTTCAAGGTGCATGCGCGCTGGCCGCTCGACCCCGACGCGCCTGTTGCCCAAATCAAATCGCAAAGGATATAGACATGTCCGCTATTCAAAACATCGCCGTTATCGGCGGCGGTTCATGGGGCACGGCGCTGGCGCAGATTTTTGCGCAGGCGGGGCGTGATGTAGTGCTATATGCGCGCGATGCTGGCCTTGCCAGCAAAATCAACACGACGCATGAAAACCCCGCTTATCTTGCAGGGGCGAAGCTGGATGCGCGGTTGACGGCAACGGCCGATATGGCGGCGGCGGTGAAGAATGCGCAGCTTGTCATGCTCGTCACGCCGACGCAGTATTTGCGCGACACCCTGAAGAAACTCGCGCCCCTGCTGCCCGCGGCTGTGCCGCTGTTGAATGCGTCCAAGGGTATTGAAATGACGACCGGATATTTATTGTCCGAAGTCGCGGCGGAAATCGTGCCGGATCATCCCTATGCCGCTTTCTCCGGCCCCACTTTCGCAACCGAAGCCGTGCGGGGATTGCCGACCGCCATCACGCTCGCAACATCGACCGATGCGAAAATCGCGCAGACATGGGCGACTGCCCTGCGCGGTAAATCCTTCCGTCCCTATCTCTCCGACGATGTCATCGGTGTGGAAATCGCGGGCGCATTGAAAAACGTGATCGCGATTGCCTGCGGCATTGTCGAAGGGCGCGGCCTCGGCCAAAACGCAAAGGCCGCCGTCATGACGCGCGGCATCGCCGAAATCCGCCGCCTCGGCGTCAAGCGCGGGGCGAAGCCGGAAACTTTCCTTGGCCTCGCGGGCTTGGGCGATTTGACGCTGACCTGCTCATCGATGACTTCGCGCAACTATTCGCTCGGCTTCGAACTGGGGCAGGGCAAGCCGCTGAAACAAATCCTTGCCGAACGCAATTCGGTCTCCGAAGGCGTCACCACCTCATGGGCGGTCGCGGATTACGCGGCGACGCATGACGTGGATATGCCGATCTGCCTTGCGGTCAAGGAAGTGCTGCATAACGGCGCGAATGTCGATGATATCGTGATGGGTCTGCTATCACGCGACCTGAAGAACGAAAACCACTAAACTCATCCTCTCGTAACCCCTGCGAAAGCAGGGGTCTAAGCCATAGCGCGTATGCTTGGCGGCTGCGGCTTATGAGGTGTCACCGCCAATTGTACGGAGGGTGCTTGGACCCCTGCTTTCGCAGGGGTTACAGCGATTAAGGCTTCGGCTGCTTGCTGTCGGGCGGCGGCGCTTTTTCGGGGTGCATTCGCGCAAACCATTCAGGGCGTTCGCGCATCATGTCGCGGCGGTTGCTTTCGGCCTGCGCGCGCTGCGCGGCCAATACCGGATGATCCAGCACGGCCTGCAGCAGTTTCCCGTTGCGCCCTGCAAGCTGGTCGACCATTTCCATGACAAGGATATTCGGCGCGGCCTGCGGGCGGATCGCCAGTAGCATGTCGATCAATTCATTTTCGGGTTTTTCGGGATGCAGCAGCGCAAATGCGCCGAGCGCCATCGCGGTCGACCGCGCCTTGCCCGCATGGCAATGGATAATCACGGGGCCGGTCGCGGCATGTTCCATGATGAATTCCAAACCCTCTTTGACCTGTTTCAGGTCGGGGCCGTCCTTCACCACCTGTTCCGAATCCCAGAACACGAGGATTTTCTGCGCAATTTCGTGCCCATGCGCGGCCAAGCGCGGGGCGGAGCCGTTCTTGTCGAGTGCCGCGCCCGGATGCTCGATCGACAGCACGGCGGAAACGGGTGCGCCCGCGGTCTCCTGCGCGATCACGGTCTTCAGCACTTCATTGGCGCGGCAGATGATGATTTCGGTCATGAAAATTTATAACCCGAATCACATCATTATGCAAACGGCCAGTAAAGGGGTGTTTAACAGGCCTTTCCAATGCTAAAACCTTTAAAAAAGCGGAGGATAAAATGGCGCACTGGCTGATGAAATCCGAACCCGATGCCTATAGCTGGCAGCAGTTCGCGCGGGATAAAAAATCCGGCTGGACCGGCGTGCGCAATTATCAGGCCGCCAATAACATGAAGGCGATGAAACTCGGCGACACCTGTTTTTTCTATCACTCGAACGAGGGCAAGGAAATCGTCGGCACGATGACGGTATCCAAACTGTATCACCCCGACCCGACCGACGAGACGCAGAAATTCGGCATGGTGGAGGTGACAGCCGGCGCGCCCCTGAAAAATTTTGTGACGCTTGCCGATATCAAGGCGCATCCGGTGTTGAAGAACATGGCGCTGGTGAAACAGTCGCGCCTTTCTGTTTCTCCCGTCACCGCCGAAGAAGCGAAAATCATTTTCAAGCTTGGCGGATTGAAGTGACCGATCCCTTCGCCGATATCATCGCCTGCCGCCATGCCATCCGGCGGCACCGCGACGCAAAGGGCGACGACCGTTGCTGGCTCGATGATTATTTTGTCTGGGCCTTGATCCCCGGCTCCTTCCCCGTACCGACCGACGTGCCGCCCATGGAAGAAGCGATGGATATGTGCCGCGCCTATTATAAACTGCGCCGCGCTGATGCCGCCGATGCGCAGCCCGCGAATGCGGTGCACGACCCCGCAAAATGGGATGCCGATCTTGAAACCATGGATGATGCGCAATTGCAGGCTGAACTGGCGCGCCTCCATGCCGCTGTGCGCCAGCATCGCGACAATGCCTGCAAACCGCTGACGCCGGATGACGACCGCGCGCTGTACGCCGCGCTGCCGGAACAGGTAACGGCGGATTTCCGCCTGCCGCCGCCCCATGAATTTCTGGGCGAAGGAAAAGCGCCAAATGCCGGCTGCCCGTCTTTTTGGCGCAGCCATGCGGGCTGCAAGACGCGGCGGCACAATCTGCACAAATGGGGGCCATGCGATGACGAACGGGTTTAAATACGACACCAACTGGTGCGTTATCACGGGCGCGCCGTCATCGGGCAAGACATCGGTGATCGATGAATTATCGAAGCGCGGCTATCCCATCCAGACCGAAGTCGCGCGCGAGCTGATCGAGGAATGCCTGCGCCATGGCATGACGCTCGCCGAAATACGCGGCACGGAATACGTACAGGAAATGCAGCGCAAGATTTTGCGGTTCAAGCTGGCGCGCGAAGCGGCGCTGGATGAAAAGAAACTCGTTTTCGCCGATCGCGGCACGCCCGATAGTATCGTGTATTTCAAGCTGGCGGGCGTCGATGCGAAGCAGGCAATCGATGCCTCCCGAACCTATCACTACCGCGCCGTTTTTATGCTCGACCGGCTGCCGCTGGTGAAAGACGGCGTACGGACGGAGAGCGACGAACAGGCGGAAAAAATCGGCGCGCAGATTGCCTCGGCCTATACGGCGCTCGGCTATGATTTGATCGCCGTGCCGGTGCTGCCGGTTCCGGACCGCGTCGATTTCATTCTCGAAAAACTCGCCATGCCCAAGCATAAAGAATAAAATTATTTCCTTATGGCATATTGCGCCGCAGCAACCCGCATAACGCAATAGACGCGCGAAAAAACGCTGGTATTCTTGTGTTTCTGAAATTTGACGGGCGCTTGCGCCCCTGCCATTTGACGCCGATTTTACAGGAGCATTTCCATGACCGAACATACATGCCACCCGTCGCACCCCGAATATTTTCCGGTGCAGGAGCATATCGCCAAGCGCGCCAAGATCACGGCGGCGAAATACGAACAGATGTACAAGGAATCGATCAGCGACCCCGTGAAATTCTGGGGTGAACACGGCAAGCGCCTCGACTGGTTCACGCCCTATACACAAGTCAAAGACGTCGATTTCGCCGATAATGCGCGCATCCGTTGGTATTACGATGGCACGCTGAACGTCGCCCATAACTGCATCGATCGCCATCTGCCAAAACGTGCGAACCAGGTCGCGCTGATCCGCGAAGGCGATGATGCGAATGACAGCTCCACCATCACCTATGCTCAATTGAAAGATGAAGTCTCGAAACTCGCGAATGCGCTGAAAGCGCGCGGCGTGAAGAGGGGCGACCGCGTCACGATCTATATGCCGATGATTCCGGAAGCGACCTATGCCATGCTCGCCTGCGCGCGCATCGGCGCGGTGCATTCGGTTGTGTTCGGCGGCTTCTCCCCCACTTCGTTGCGCGACCGTATCTTGGATTGCGAATCAAACGTCATCATCACCGCCGATGAAGGCCTGCGCGGCGGCAAGAAAGTTCCGCTGAAGGCCAATACGGACGAAGCGCTGAAGGACTGCCCCAACGTCAACACCGTCATCGTCTATAAACGCACCGGCGGCGCGGTGAACTGGAACGACAAGCGCGACGTCTGGTACCACGACATCGTCGGCAAGCAATCGGCCGATTGCCCCTGTGAGCCGATGAATGCGGAAGACCCGCTGTTCATCCTCTACACTTCCGGCTCGACCGGCAAGCCCAAGGGCGTGCTACATACCACGGGCGGCTATCTGGTGTTCGCGTCGATGACGCATGAATATGTGTTCGATTATCATGACGGCGATGTGTACTGGTGCACGGCGGATGTGGGCTGGGTCACGGGCCACAGCTATATCGTCTATGGCCCGCTCGCGAATGGCGCAACGACGCTGGTTTTCGAAGGCGTGCCGAACTATCCCGATTGGGGCCGTTTCTGGTCGGTGGTCGACAAACACAAGGTCAATATTTTCTACACCGCCCCCACCGCCATCCGCTCCCTGATCAAAGAGGGGGATGAATGGGTGAAAAAATCCAGCCGCGCGTCTTTGCGCATCCTCGGCTCGGTCGGCGAGCCGATCAATGAAGAAGCATGGCTCTGGTATTGGGAAACGGTCGGAGAAAAACGCTGCCCCGTGGTCGATACCTGGTGGCAGACTGAAACGGGCGGCATCCTGATCACCGCGCTGCCCGGGGCGCATGAATTAAAACCCGCCCATGCATCGATGCCGTTCTTCGGCGTGCAGCCCGCGCTGGTCGATGCGAACGGCGCGATCTTGGAAGGCGAGACTGAAGGCAACCTTGTGCTGCTCGACGGCTGGCCCGGCATGATGCGCACGGTTTATAAGGATCACGCGCGTTTCGTGCAGACCTATTTCTCCGCCTATCCCGGCCGCTATTTCACCGGCGATGGCGCAAAGCGTGACGCGCGCGGCTACTACCGCATCACCGGCCGCGTCGATGATGTCATCAACGTGTCGGGCCACCGCCTCGGCACGGCGGAGATCGAGGACGCGCTCAATTCACATCCGAAAATCGCCGAGAGCGCGGTTGTCGGCTTCCCGCATGACATCAAGGGGCAGGGCATCTATGCCTATGTGATCTTGATGGGCGGCGAACAACCCAGTGAAGAAGTCCGCAAGGATATCGTCGCGCATGTGCGCAAGGTGATCGGCCCGATCGCGACGCCCGATGTGCTGCTGTTCGCGCCGGGCCTGCCGAAAACACGCTCCGGCAAAATCATGCGCCGCATTTTGCGCAAGGTCGCCGAAAACGCGTTTGACCAGTTAGGCGATACCTCGACGCTGGCCGATCCCAGCGTGGTCGATACGATCATCTCCAATCACAAGCAGCTGCCGAAAAAAGCGGCTTAAGCCTTTTGTTTCAACGATGTGCAGGAGCCTCCCGAAGGGGAGGCTCCTTTCATTCGGGGCTCTATTATGCCTTTCGACGCCGTCGCCGTTTGATTATTTGATGGTGCCGAGCCGCTCGCGCGGCGGCAGGAAAATCGCGAAGGCCAGCGCCGTCAGGGCGCAAATGACCGTGAAGGCAAGCCCGAACAGCGCAACCGTCTGCACGCGCATATCCGCCACCGCCGCAATCTGGTCGAAATCGCGCAGGATATGCCCGCCCGTCTGCGCATCCGCGTCATGCGCCACATCGACGCCATAGGCGGTGATCGTCAGGATGATGTTGCGGCCCATCACATACATGCCGAAAATCATATTCAGGTATTGCTCCGGCCAGCCGCCCATTTTCTCGGCCCGCGCGGCACGAATGATGCAGAACACGCCGACCAGAACTTCCGTTGCATGGCCCATGTAATTGCACAGTGCTTCATGACGGTAATTGAAGGCGAGGATGAGGTGCAGGCCGGTGAAAATCGACACCAGCGCGGCGAACCAGTAGACGCGCTTGCCAATGCCCCAGCAAAATGCGGCAGTCGCCACGCCGTAGAAGGCAAAAAGAATCCAGATATTGCGGTCGAACGGATAGGTCACACCGCCGCCATGCCGGAAATCGAGCGCGGGCAGCGCAGGATAGCCGTAGCTCCAGCGAAACGCGACATGGCCCAGTTCGTGGAACAGCACGGCGGCATAATCTAGGCAGGTCGCGGGTATGCGCAAAATATCGGCAAAGGGCACATTGAATTTCAGCAGCGGCGATAATGCGGGCAGCAGGCACAGCGCGCATAGGGCAAGGCTGACAAGGATAAGCCGCATTATCAGGCCTTCCTTTTTGAAATATAGGCGAGCGTGACGAGGAGGAAGATTGAAAAGACGGCGAGCAGCACCCATGCCGCGCCCTCCATCGGCAATCCCAGCTCATGCGCGAATTTGTCGAGATCGGCGGAGCCGGGCCTCCCTTTTTGCATGCCATAGCTCGCGCGCCGTGCATCGACGATGATGAGGGATAGCGGCAGCAGCGTAATCCGCCCCATCAGGTGCAGCCCGAACACCATCGTGATGTATCGCTCAAATTCTGGTAGTGGGTTTCTCACCCGCGTCGCGCGCGCGAGGCACCAGCAGCAGGTCGCCACCTCCATCCCGTGCCCCATGAAAATCGCCAGTGGATAATCCATGCCGGTCAGCAGCAGCGCCACATGGGCAACAACGGCAACCGCAAGTATCCCCAGCGGCCGCCATGCCTTTTTATGCGCCAGCAGCCATGCCGCCCCCGCCGCGAGAAGATAGATAAAGAACAGCACCGCACGACTGCGCCCGATGCTATAGGTCACGCCGCCGCCATGCACGGCATCCATCACCGGCAGCGCGGGCGTGCCGAACAGCCAATAGGCCAGCGCATGGCCGGGTTCGTGGAATGTCACGGTCATGTAATGAAAACATTCCGCTAGCGGATACAGCAGCAGGTAAACCGGCAGCGGCAATATGCCCTTGTGGATATGCGTCAGCGGAAATCCCGGCAAATCAAAATCGAAAACATACACCGTTTCGATATGCCCCGTGAACTGGACGGCAGCGAAGGATATCAGGCTGACTGCGGCGATAATGAAACTGGTGATATAAAAACGCATGCCATCAGGATTGATGATTGCGGGCGGTTTGTAAAGGCTTGGCGGGCTTTAAAAGTTGCGCTGCGCCAACTGCCGCATGGCGCGGTTCTGGTGGTAACGCTGCTGCGCGATATTGGCATCGTTCTGCGCCCGCATTTCGTTAATCCGGCGGCTCTGCGCGTTATACTGCGCGGTCAGGGGCGTCAGCGTGTCGTTGATCGCTTTTGCGCCGATGCCTGCCGGATCGTTGTTCACGCGGCGGGGATAGGTATAGGTGAGTGTCTGCAGGGTGACAGCGGGGTCGTGCAGCGACGTGGGTGCTTTCACGTTGAAACTGGTGCCGCCGAAATGGCGCAGATAGACCTCGAATTCATGGGCACTCGGCGCATTGTTGCGCTCCCGCGTCAGGCGCAGCAGGTTTTCACGTATGCGCAAATAATCGCGCCCGCCATTCGCGTCATCCGCCGCCTCGACACGGCGGCCGAAGCTTTCCGTGCGCTCCGTCGCCATCGACAGGTGGCGCGTGTTATAACCCGACAAAAAGCCGAATGAATTTTCCAGCCCCAGCACGCGGTATTCGGCGGGCGTCAGCCCGTTGGCGCTGTTGAACTCCGCCCGCAGCATCGTCACCATCTGCCGCTCCGCCTGCGCGGTGCCGAACTGCACATCGCTCAAGCCGAGGCGCTCATGCCGGTCGGCGGTGAAATAGGCGGAAAAGGCCCGCGCATCCGCCTCCAGGAAACGGCGCAGCGTGAAGCGCTGTTCGGGGCTTAACTGCCGCGCCTCCATGCTCCCGTAATGCAATTCGTGCTGCTGCCAGCTATGGCGGATTTCATGGGCGAGATATATCGCCTGTTCCTCGCGGCTCAGGTCCGGGCGCACGATGATGCGGTTCAGGTCGGGCTGGAAGGCGGCATAGCTCGTCGGCTGGTTGGCCTCGTACATGATTGTGATGCCCTTGGCATGCACGTAATCCAGCAGTTGGCGGCCGAGCGGCGTACGGCCGAAATCGGACTCGAGCTCCGCGATGGTCTGCACCTGTTGAACGGTTGCGGCGGGCGCAGGCGGCGGCGCGGGCTGGTCCGACCGCACAGGGCCGTTCAGCGCCGTCAATGCCAGCACCAGAAGGATGGCATGGCGCGATACGCGGCTGAAAAATCCGCGCGGTTTTTTCGCTTTTTGTTGTTGCGCCAGCACATGCCGCATCGCCGTCGCTTTCGCGTCGGGTGGCGTGGCATCGCTCTGCGGCTGTGGCGCATCCAGCGTCATTCTATCCCCTTGAGATCACAAGGTGTATATTATATGGAAAATATACACAGGATTCAAGCCCAAACGCGATCAATCAACGTGCTGGAAAATAACGGTTATTAGCCCCAAGGCCGCGTCGGGTTCTGCGGCGGCCGCCCGCCTTCCCACGGCGATTCGGGGGCGCGGCGTAGCGACACGGTCAGATCGGGGATGGGCGCGCCGGTGGTGCGCGATATCGCGGCGATGCGGTCTTCGATCTTCGGATGCGTGGCGAAGATGCCCATGAAGGCGTGGCTGTTCTCGATGCACATCTGCTGCACGTCGTCGGGCATGCCCTGCACCTTGTCCTGTCCCGAAATGCGCATCAGCGCGCGCATCATGGCTTCGGGATTCTTCGTGAGCTCGACCGCGCCTGCATCGGCCAGGTATTCGCGGCGGCGCGACAGGGCGAAGCGGATGGCAATCGCAAAGACATAGCCGATGGCAAGAATCGCAAGGCCGATCAGCATCACGCCCATGCCGCCGCCGCTGTCGCGATTGTTGCCGCGCCGCGCGTAGTAATTGGGGCGGTTGCCGTACATCATACTGCGGAACACCATCTCGCACAGGAAACTGATCATGCCGACGAAAATGACGGAAATGATCAGCAAGCGCACGTCGCGGTTGGTGATATGCGACAATTCATGGCCAATCACGGCCTCAAGCTCGTCGTCCTGCAACCGCTCGATGATTCCGCGCGTGAGGACGATTTTATAACTCTTGTCGTCGATGCCGGTTGCGAAAGCATTCAGCGCGGGGCTGTCGATGATCTCGAATTGCGGCATGGTGATGCCGCGCGAGATGCAGAGGTTCTCCAGCATGTTGTAAATTTTCGGCATCTGGTCGCGCGTGATCGGCACGGAACCCGTGGCCGCGCGCATCATGCTGCCGTGGAAAAAATAGGCGATGACGAACCATGCGCCCGCGGCCAGCACGGCCCAGTGGCCGTATTGCCGGATGCCGGATACAGCCGCGTCCCAGCCGCGCGCCATATCAACACTGCCCGGCTGTCCGCCCGAAACCCCCCCCAGCGCGCCGAAGAACGCGCCCATCATCAGCAGCAGCAGGACGGGAAAGCCCATCAGCAGCAGTATCGATTTCAGCTGGTTGCTCCAGACATGTCCGGCGAAGCCTTCGCTGGCGATCATGCGCGTTTTTCCTTCCGAGTCCGTCGTTTCAGCGTCATTTTAAAGTTATGCCGCGCCCTTGCCAAGGCAAGCAGCTACCCCGCAATACCATGATATCTTTGCATATTTGCATTTATTTCACGGTTCTTATTGATTTGTGCGCTGCAATATTCCATATTTGAAGTCCCGTTGGGCATCGCTACCGCCGCAACGCAAATGGCTCCCGCGCTTTTTGATAAAAGACTTCCACCTTTTCGCGGGGCTGCCTGGCCTGACACACGACTTTTCAAAAAAGCCGCGCGCGATGGGAAGGCGAACTATTTGCGTTTTTTGGCGGCCTGCGATCCCGGCCAAACCCAAGACCCCGCCTCAAGGGGCCTTATACGAAAGAGAACTGAACATGAAAAACCAACTGACCGACGACCACCAGATTTTCGCAGCCGCGCTGACCGATATGCGCGCGCATTTCGAAACCGCCGCGAAATCTCCCAGCGACTATTCCTTCCTGCACCGCGCGATCGCAGAAGACCTGCGCTCCGCTGAAAAGCATGTCGAACTGAACGGCGTGGAAGCAAGCGCGCAGCAGATCGATAATGCCCGCCGCAGCATCATCGCGATTTCCGAACAGCCCGAATTCTACGGCGTCATCGCCGGCGATATCGACGCTGCCGCGAAAATCACCAACGGCTACGCGAAAAAACAAAAACTGGGCATGTAACTGTAGTTACGCCTATTGGAACGACCGGTCAGGGATCAGCTGCCGAAGCTTACTTTCGGCGCATCCTTGACGGCCGCTTTTTCCGCCTCGTCCATCTCGAAAAACACTTCTTCCTTGAAACCGCCCATGCCGGCGATCAGCACGGCAGGAAACTGCTGGATGGCGGTGTTGTATTCGCTCGTTGCGTTGTTGAAGAAACGGCGCGCGGCGGCAATCTTGTTTTCGATGTCGGAGAGTTCCGTCTGCAGCTGGCGGAAATTCGCATCTGCTTTCAGGTCGGGATAATTTTCGGCAACCGCCATCAGTTTCATGACGGCAGCGCCCAGCGCTGCTTCTGCCGGCACACGGTCCGAGATCGATCCGCCCTGCATGGCCGTGGCGCGCGCTTTCGTCACATTTTCCAGCACGCCTTTTTCATGTGCGGCATAACCCTTCACCGTCTCGACCAGGTTCGGCACGAGGTCGACGCGCAGTTTCAGCTGCACATCGATATCCGAAAACGCGTTCTTGCGGCGCTGGCGCAGCGCGACGATACGGTTATAGATGGCAATAAACAGAACGACAATCGCGGCGAGAACCGCCAGCACAACCCACAATTCCATGACAGTCTCCTTACAATGAATTCCTGATTGTAAGATGGGTCAAAAGAGCCGGACGCGCAAGTGTAACATTTTGGCCCGTGCGCGTTGCGCGCTTACATTTTGGGAGGCGCCGGAACGCGCATCATGCCCTTGGGCGGGGCGAGGCCGTTCGGGATGTGCAGGAACTGCTTCAGCTTTTCCGCCGCTTTCTCGTTCTGCTCCCACAACATCATGTAATCGGCGGGCGTCCAGCAATGCTTGTCTTTCACATCCTGCTTCGCGCCGGCGCCGATGAGCAGCTCGATCACGTCCTTGCGCGACAGCATGCCGCCCGAGACGGCTGCCGAATGAAGCGGCGTCCAGCCCTTGCCGTTATTCTCGGCATTCACATTCGCGCCGGCTTTAATGAGAAGTTCTGTGATTTCGGTTTCGCCCCAATAGGCGGCCTGGTGCAAGGGCGTGAGGCCGTGATCGTCGGCGATGTCGGGGTCCGCGCCGTCACGCAGAAGTTTTTTGACGTCCTTGATATTGCCGCTGCGCACGGCGCGATAGAGTTTCGTTTCGCCAGCGGCGTTGCGCTTGTCGATGCCGTTGCCGGAAATCGAATTGAAAAATTTGTTCAGACCCAACATGAAACCCTGTTCTCCCCATTCCAAGAATAGCGCAAGCAGCAGTTCACGGCAAATGTCCGCGCAATAAGAGAATAGAAAGGTGCTGATTAAAGTTTCGTTAATGGCGCAGTGCAGCATCAAAACGAAACAAAGATTGAAGATTCCGGCAATGATCTTTAGTCGAGCATGATGCCCGTGCGCAGCTGGCGGATCGCCGAAGGGCTGGTCGTGCGCTTGCCGGTGTCCTCAATGCGCGGGTAGTGTTTGTCCCCTGAAAGGTTCTCTTTCGCGAAGTCTCGCACCGCCGCATCGGGCGACGCCAATACTTTCTGCCGTATAGATTCAAGCGCGTCCGTCAGCTTGTATCCATCCGCCGCCAGCTTTCTGGCAAACGTGACCCGACCATAAAAAAGCGCCCAGCCCATGGCGTTCCCGCCGGCGCGCGCGTCAAAGCCGACTTTCCCGCGCAGAAAGCGCGGGCGCTGCGCCTCTGTATAGCTGGCGAGGATCTCCGTGATGTTGCCGCTTTGGGCCACGCGCGCGAAGTTTTCCTTCAGCGTATGCGTTTTTTCGCTCGCCAGTTCCTCGCGCCGTTTTTGCAGCGCGCTCAGGCTGACAAGCGGCATGAACATCTCGTCATCCGCAAGCCCGTCCCTTTTCTTCCGTGCTTCGCCGGTCGTCATCTTTTCCCGCACGTCGGCAAGGTAGCGCGTGACGGCGGGCATGGTTTTCTTCACGTCGCTCCACAGCACCATTTCCTCGATAACGTCGAGTTTCCGGCGCTGCCAGGCAAAGTCGATTGCCGAGGCTATCGGGCCGGTCGGTGTTTTTTGTGCATAGAGCGGGTCGGCCTCCCAGAGCATCAGGTGATGCGCGGCGTCCCGCTGGCCGGCCGCGGCCGCCTGCCACAAGGCGCGGTTCAGCGTGCGCTGCTCGAAATAAATTTCGTCCTGCAAAAACACCATCGCGGCGGTGTTGCCCGCGCCCGCCGCGCGGATGAAGACATCGTCCCAGTTATATGTCACGCCCGTCTGCGCGATGCGGCGATAGGCGTCGGCGATCTGCCGTAGTTCCATCTCGGCCATTTTCGCGTTCAGCTGCGCGCGCACGTCGATCGACGCGTCTTTTTGCAGCGACAGCCCGATGCCGGTCAGCGCGGTGAACAGCGCATCCTGCAGGGGCTCGGGTTTTTTATCGTCTTCGGGCTCGTCGGCGTCCATGTCGGTTTCGGGCGGCGGATCTTGTTCTTTTTCATCGACCGCGGGCGGGGGCTGCAGCAGCGGGTGTTCCGGCGCGCGCGATTTCAGGTAGCGTTTGAAGTTCTTGTCCTGCACGAACAGGTCCTTCGTTTCTGCATCGCCAAGGTCAAAGGCGATCTGGCCTTTCGCGGTTTCAAAATCGAACGGCGCATGATGATTCAGCAGCAGCGTTACAGACGCGCGCTGGTTCAGGTGCGCGGCGAAATGCAGCGCTGTCCAGCCCTCGGCATCGCTGCGCGCCAGGTTCACTAGCGGATGCGACGCCAGTATCTCCAGCGTCTCTGCCTGCCCGCGCGCCGCCGCCACCATTGCGGGCGACAGGCCGTGGGCATTCGTGAAATCGGGCAGGGTGTCGTGCTTGGACAGCAGCAGGCGCAAGGTTGCGGCGTCGCCCTCCGCCGCCGCGCGCATGATGCCGGCGGCAAAACTGTTGTCGAGCAAGCCCTGCAGCAGCGATGTGCCGGTGATCGATGCGGGATTGAAGACAAGCGCGGCGTCCCTGCGCGGCGGGGGAGCGGCTGGCTGCTTCGGCGCATTCATCATTGCCCCCGTCACGCCGCTCGCGCCCACGGCAGCCGCCATCGACAGCGGCGTCGGCACCGCAGGCATCGTGGCCAGCACACCCATCGATGCCGCCGACATATTGAACGCATCGCGCAAGGACGACACGCGCGATGTCGAAACAGGCGGCTTGAATGAGTTCACGGAGGGGCTGACTTTGTCGATTTTCATGGTCAGGCAAGATAGCCAACAATACGGAAAACGTCAATTTTAATGGCTAAACAGTTGTTTTATAAAGAAACTTAAAGCGTCGTCTTGCGCTTGGGTGGGGCTTTCTTTTTGAAACGCGCGGTCTGCGGCGCTTTCATCTGGCGCGTCGTCGCCATTTCGGTGACGTCTTTCGCGGAAGGGGAAGGCTTGGGTTTTTTCGGCGACGGGTCGGCAGGTGTGGTCGCAGCAGGCGGTATGGCCGGGAAAATGTTTATATCACCGCCCATATCCAGCAGTTTTTTGGCGACATCGATATTGCCGTTCTTCACGGCATGCATCAGCGCAGTCTCCCCCGATGAATTGGTGTTGAAGACATTCGACAGGTTCATTTGAATTCACGCGCAAAGCTCATGGCGACATCCCGCCCGCCTTGCGCGTGAATCTGGCGGGTTGCGGCGCGGATGATCCGCCGGCAATCGGCGTCTTCACGGCGGCCGCCGCGTCCGTACCGGCTCGCTGCGCCAGCACCGCGTCATGTGCGGGAGCCAGCTGATCCATCCAGGCGGTCATCTCGATGCTTTGCAGGAAACGGCCCAGATGCAGCGGCACGCGTTTATCCTGCGCCAGTTTCTTGATATCGCGCAGATGCAGTGTGGCGGTCATTTCCGGATTGGGCGACGTCGTTTTGCGGTCGAACATGATCTGCGTGAGGCGGTCGATCACCTCGCGGTCGGTCAGCTTGCCGGCGTCGATCAGCTCGGCGATGCGGGTGGCGTTTTTCGCGGCGCGGTCGGTCGTCATGCGGTCACCGTGTTTCGGTTGCGGGTAAAGCTGGCGCGGGGCGGGGCCTTGGCCTGAATGGGGTTTCCGCCCGAAAGGGCATTGGCGACTTCCTGCCCGTGCATCACGCGCTGCCGGTCGCGCCAGACAGCGCTATGTTCGTTCATCAACTGCGTGAAATCAGCTGTTTCCATGATGGCGTCGATGCGGGACGCCACTTCTTCCGCGTTCTTTTTGCGGGACGAGGCCGCCGTCAGGAAAGATTGCTTCAAATGCGACAGGTCGCCGATATGGTCGCGGATATGCCCGCGTGCCGCGCCCTGTTGCTCGTCGTCGTAAAGGCGGGGGTCGAGCCTGTCATCCATCACCTGCGCGAGAAGTTTCGATGTCTGTTCTTCCGTCAGCGGCTTTTCCGCGAACATGCCGTCAAAAGCCATCCCCGTGTTCAGCAGCGGGTGCCCCGTGACAGCAGCGGTCATCGCAGCAGCCACCGCGCCAGCCATGCCGACAATGCCCGTGCCCAGCATCAGGCGGGTAACGGGTTTTTGAAATTTTTTCTCGGTTACCTTGTCGGCGAACAGCGTCGACAGTTTCTTGTTTTTTTCAAGCGTCATGGCGCGCGCCTCCGCGTGAATCGCGCCGTTGCGGGCAGGGTAACCGAGGCCTTGACGCCGCCCTTGATTGCCTTTTCAAAACCGCGCTTGGTGCCGGCGGGGCTGTGTTCTTCCATCAATTCGGTGAAGTCGCTGCCGCCCAGAATTCCGGCCGCATGTTTCGCCATGCCGCGCGCGCCTTGGGCAGGATCGTAAGCCTGCATCGATGCGGCGACGAATTTCTCCGCCGCGCCACGCTGGCGTGGCGTGAGGCCTTTTTTATCCAGCAGCTTGCCTGTCGTCAGGTCGAATATTTTTTTTAAACTATCTTCGCCCAGCGGCTTGAACACAACCACATCCTTGAAACGGCGCAACAGAGCATCATTAATGCCGGTGTCGGCGGGAATGCTGTTCATGGTCGTCAGCAGCAGCCCGCCGTTCGACGGTGCGGTCGTGGCATTAGCGGAAAACTGCGCCATCAGGTCTTTCAGCTTGTCCGCCGCCTGCGGGTCGGTCCCGATCTCGAAAACTATGACGCTGTTGTTTTGGGTATCAGCGATCAAGGCGCATTCCCCTTGCGGGTGAAGCGGGCGGTCGTGGGCGCAGTGACGCAGCCCTGCAGGCCCTGCTGCATTGTATTCACAACCTGCGTCACGGGCGCATTGTTGATGAGGCGTTTTTCCCATTCCGGCGTCATCTCGCGCTTCAAATATCCGTTCACGAAATCGCGCAGGTTGCCAAGGCCGGAGTCGACACGGAAGCCGCCTTGGCTCATATGGTCCATCACGATCGCGCGCATGCCTTCGCGCATGGTGTCGGGCAGCGGCGTTTCATCCACCATCAATTCTGCGATGACGGGGAACATTTTATTGTTGAAGGGCTTGCGGTTCACTTGCGCAAAGCGTTCTTTGAGGATGCCGGGCTGGCTGTCAGAGCCCACGAAACCGGGCGGCACGCCGGTGATCTGAAACCCTTGTTCGCTGTCCTGCCCCAGATAGCGCGTCACGATGGTGACGTTGCGGGGCGCGTTGCCGCGCGCGGGTGTGTTGAAAACTTCCAGCAGCTGCGCGGCCTTTTGATTGCCGGGATTGAAATCGCCCGTGTCGTCGATCAGCGTCACGGTCGCGCCCGACAGGTCGCCCATTTTGTCCAGCGCCTCGGTCAAGACCTTGGTGATCGGATCCATATGTCCCGGAAAAGCAGCCATCCATACCCCCGCGAAATCCCGGCAAGCCCCCCTGCCGTCGATAAGGTATTATATATAATATGTAAAACCTTGTCCAGACAAGGAGAAGTCTAAACCAAGGTGTTGATAAATAATGGTTATTTTGGTGCTTTTTCGTTGAAAACATCGGATTCAAACAGCTTCTCGTTCTGCTTCATGAATCCGTCCAGCGACTCGGCAGAGGCCAGTTGCGCGAAATAGGGCTCCAGTTCCGCCGAGTAGGACGGCGTTCCGTCAAAGCGTCCCTCACTGACGGAGGCAAGCCCCACCGCCGCGAGGCCCATGCCGAGCGCGAAGAATCCGCTCCAGATGCGGCGGCGTTTCGCCGGCATATCGGTTGCCAGCGACAGCGCGCCATAGAGCAGCGCCACCACCAGCGCCGCATTCATGACGAAGGCTCCGATGGTCGAGGGCAGGCCGTCATTGGTCAGGAAGGACAGGTAATCCTGCACGATGGCAATCGCGCAGACCGCGACCACGAACATGCTGGCAAGCGCCACATGGCTGCGGAAGCGCGACTTGTGGCGGATCAGGCGTCCGCCTACACCCCACAGCGCCGACCAGATGAGGATGGCGATTGCCACGCTGATGCCGGTGCCTGTCAGCGTCTCGCCGATATCGGGTGTCCAGCTGTCGAGGTATTTCCAGCCGATCGCGGCGGCAGCCGCCGCCAGCAGCGACAGCCAGACGACGAGGGGCCGCGCGAGGAAAATCAGGAACGGGTTCGCGCGCGCGATGCGGCGCGTGGCGGCAACCGGATGCGCGGGATCGAAAATGCGGATATCGGTCAGGCCGACGCGCACAGTGTCGCCCGATTTCAGGTGCGCGCTCGCGCCCTTGTGATGCTTGTCGTTCAGCGTCAGGCCGTTTTCGGAAGCAAGGTCGTGGATGACGAAATCAGTGCCGTTGAATTCGATGCGCACATGCTGCGGGCTGATATGCGGGTCGCCGATGATGATGTCGTTGTGATAGCCGCGCCCCAGCGTCGCAGGAAAAGCCTCGATCGACCGGTGGGTGATCGCGCCGTCGCCGGAATGGCTGGTGATTTCGAGGACAAGGCGTTTCATTTCGCACCTTCTTTCTGCGCCGGGGCTTTCGCGTCAGGGGATTTCTGTGCGGGGGCTTTGCCGGATACCGGCGCGTCTTTCGGCTCTTTGCCCGCGTTGGCCGGCTTGGATTTCCCCGCTTCCACGGGGCGTGCGCTGATTTCCTGCAGGAATTTCTGCGCCAGCTTCAGCGCGTTTTCTTTCGATACGCCTTCGGCGATTTGCGTCACCATGAAGCCCTCGCGCGCACCGCCTACCAGCGCCATATAAACCTGCATGTCATAGAGCTTCGGGTATTTCTTGTATTGCCGCACGCAGAACGAACTTTTCCACCGCTGGCCGACCATGTCGATAAAGGAATTGCTGCAGTCGTAATTGGTGACGTTTTCCTCCGCCGCTTCGCCTAGGCCGAGCGGCATGCCGTACTGGCTTTCGTAATAGCTGTAGAACCGCGGCAGGGCGAGGCGCTCATGCGCTGTCAGGTAGTCGTAGCGGTACATGAAAATGCCGGTGTCGAATTCTGAATCGAGGAACAACCGGTCCATGCTCTGGCAGGTGGAGCGCGAAAAGCGGGCATAGGGCTGCTTGTCGTTCTCGTCCTTCATCGTGTCGCCCCAGCATTTGAAGGCGTTGTTGATGCGGCCCGGGACCATGAAGGGGCCGAAGGGAACGCTCTCCCATTTATCCGCCAGCAGTTTCGAGATGACTTTTTCCTGCGTCTCCAGCAGCTGGTTTTCGATGTATTGCGCGGAATTGGCGATGAAGTCATAGCCCGGTTTCTGCGCGGCAAGCTCGCTTGCCAGCTGTTTCAGCGGCTCGACAGGGACGAGGAAGCTGATCGAATTTCCCGCGGTCGATACGTTGACGCCGACAACCTTGCCATCATGGCCCAGCACAGGTCCCCCCGACATGCCGGGGTTCAGCGATCCGGAGAAGTGGATTTTGTCAATGAAGCTCTCGCGGCTGACGCCGTTATGCGTGCCTTCGATGATGGTGAAGCTGATGTCATGCGGGTTGCCCAGCGCGAAGAGCCTTGTTCCCTTGGGCAGGTCGGATTTGCCGAGCTCGACAAAGGCGGGACCGGGCGGGTCCATCTGGACAATCGCAAGGTCGTGGCCGACATCGGCAACCAGAACTTTCAGGCTGCCGCGGCGGCCCTTCTCGTCGAGGTATTCAAGTCGGTTGCTCTCGCTGCGCTGCACGGCTTCGGCGACGACGTGATAGTTGGTCGCCATCATGCCGTCCTTGGTGAATTGGAAGCCCGATCCGATGCTGTTCTTTTTGTCCGATGCCAAGTCGATCACCTGCACCTGATAAATCGCTTCGCCGTGTTTTTCCCAGATGCGCTGCGCCTCGTCGGTGATATCGGCGGGCTTGGCGGGAACGGGCGCGGCGACGGCTTCCACTTCAGGCGCGGCGAGGGCGGGGTCGACATCGGGGGCAGCTTCTGCGGCGGCTGCGGGCGGTGCAGCATTTTCGTCCTGCGCCTGAACAGAGCCGACGGCCAGCATCAACAGGCAGAAGGTGAAAACAAGATAGGGCGCGGCTTGGCGGATCATGCAGTCCTCGAGACATATAAAGGCAGGGAAAAACGCGCCAAGATACCGGGCACGTTTTATTCTCCACAACTTACGCGCGGCTTGGCAAGCCGTATCATATAACACACGCGTTTTATGAAAAGAAAACAGCTTTTGTAATTAAATTTCCCCCGACCCCGCCATAGAGTTGCAAAGCTTGCGAAGGCGCATGGACTCGTGATGTTAACCATGCTAACTTTTCAATCTGTTAAAAGCAGCATCACCACAAAACGCCATCAGGATGTCGATCAAGCCGGTATTACGGCCGTCATTTAA
>JAQSWE010000193.1 GCA_029266795.1 Alphaproteobacteria bacterium
CGGGGTTGCGAAAATCTTCCAATACTTCAAGGCAACCGCGCGTGATCTTCATCTTTCGCTCGAGCGGTTGATAAGGGTCTGTCACACCGCTCATAAAAATGACGGTGGGCTTCCAACTGCGCGATTTCAGTTTTTCCTCGAGCAGCTTGGGCGCATCTGGTTTGGCGAAAATTTTCGTCTCGAAATCAAGGCCGGCGGAGAGGCCGAGATATTCATGCGTCGGCCGCGCGAAGCAATAGATGCACCCATGCTCGCAGCCTCGATACGGATTGAGCGTCGCGTCCATGCCGATATCGGGACTGTCATTTGTCGAAATGATGCTGCGGGATTTGTCGCGGAAAATTTGCGTCTTCAGTTTCGGCAGTGCGAATTCCTCTTCCTCGCCCTCGAGCGGCGTCATGCCTTCGGGATCGGATTCAACCTGAAGCGGCTCGAAACGACCGGCAGGATTTTCTAGCGCGCCGCGGCCGCGTATGTTTTCTGGAATAAATGGATTCGGTTTGTTCGTCATGATTCATATATATCATGACCTGTTGTGTTGTTCCAGTTTTGTTCTAATTGGTGCCGCTGATTAGCAGCCGCCCTGCAACGGCTGCTCGAGCAATTCGGGCCAGATTTCCGCCCAGCCTTCGGTGTGACCGGCGCTGTCGACAACGGTTAGTCCGACACAGTCGGGGCGTCCCGATGCCTCGATATAACTATTGCCGACTTCGGCGGGAATAATTTTGTCCCTCGCGCCGATGAAATGTTTCTGGCCGAGCGGCAGCAATTTTGCGGATACGTCTTTCGGGTTCAGCGATCCCTCGAGCGATGGCAGGCGATGCAAACGCCCATAGGCAGCGGTATCAAGATTGCCCGCAACCGTGCGCAGGCTCAACACATCCTGACGCTCCGCCGCGACCAGCGTTGCGACAGTCGCCCCTGCTGCAAAACCGACAAGGTTGAAGCCGTAAAAATTATGCTGCTTCTTGAGCGCATCGAGCGCCTTGCTGACTGCGCTGATGACTTCCGAGCTGAAGCGTTTGGAACCGCGGAACTCATCGGCGCAGGCCGCGCCGTTCTGGCAGGGCCGCGTCAGGAAAATGACATTCGCAGATTTATCTTTTGCGGCAAGTGCGGGGGCGACGCCAGCATCCGGTCCGTCACCGCCGATATAAACGGCGGCAACCTGCCCCGGTGTGCGGACTTTTTCATGCGCCGTCAGCGTGAACGACCCAGCTTTCACGTGCCGCACGGTGAAGCCGGCAGGACCCGTTACCATCGGCGCAGATGTCGCCGGGGGCTGCATCCCCATCAGGGAGCAGCCCGCCAGCGTTATTGTCAAGCCGATAGCGAATAAAAGACGCAAGGGGAAAGATCAGTTTTTCTGCAGGGCATCAAGCGCGCCGGCAAAAAGCAGCTTCTTGCCTTTTTTCAGGCGGCCCACATGTTCAGACTCGAGCGTCAGGTCGGTCATGCAGCCGCTGCGGCCGCACACGAAGAAGGGAACGACGTTCTGCTTTTCATCATCCAGCTTGAAGCCCAGATTGGTCGGCAACCAGGTGCCCAGCGGCGTGATCAGGCGCAGGTGCGGGGTTTTCTTGCCGTCCTTGCCCTTACCCATTTCGACTTCGGCCAGCACGGCCATCACTTTTTTGCCATTCACCGTTGCGAAAGCCTTTTGGTAAAGGCCGCAAAACTTTCCTTTGGTGGAGGACATGCACTGCATCGACCAATCGTCGAATTTCGTTTCCGACGGCTTCGGCTTCGCAGCTGCGGCGGGCTTGGTCGCGGTGTCGGTCGCGGCGGTTGCGGGGGCGGCGAAGGCCAGCAGGGCGAGGGCCGCGATCATCAGGATCTTTGTCTTCATGTTATCTTTCTTTCATATGCGAGGCGTTTTGAAACTTTCTGCCCGCGTCACATTCGCAGATTCGTCTGCTTTCCGGAACAGCAGCGTATAATTATTTTAATTCACATAATGTCAATTCCTCCCCGAAATCCGTTGGGCGGCATGGGCAATTCCTCTAGTCTGAGACAGTCGCAAAACCTTAAGGACGGCCCCGCCATGAAAAGCACCTCATCCCGCGCATTCTATACCGGCGTTTTCATCCTCAGCGGCCTTTTGATGATGCTGCAGATTTTGCAGTCGCGCATTTTTTCGGTCACGACATGGTATCACCTGTCCTTCCTCGTCATCAGCGTTGCCATGTTTGGCCTGACGCTGGGCGCGCTGCATGTACATAAAGGCGACGAGGCGGAACAGCGTCGCAATTATGCGCAGCTGATGGGTACGGCCTGCCTCAATTTCGCCATCTTCACCAGCTTTGCGCTGGCCGCTCATATGATATTGCCGATCGTGGCAGCGAATACTGCGAAGACGCTGATGACGCTGCCAGTCGTGTCGCTTTGCACCATCCCGCCCTATTATTTCGCAGGCTACGCCTTAAGCCTTGCGATCACGCGCGCCCCCTACCCCTCCGCCCGCACTTATGCTTTCGATCTGGTTGGCGCGGCGGCGGGATGCCTTGCGGCGCTCGGCCTCATGGAAACAGTGGATGCCCCGTCCGCCGTGATGGTGGTGGCAGCGGGCGCAGCACTGGCGTCGCTTTGCTTCGGCGTACCGGACAGGTTCCGCTCATACGTGACCGCGATTGCGCTTGTTATTCTCGCGCTGGCGAATACGCTGCCCTCCCGCCCCTTCGTCTATCCGTTCTGGATCAAGAATTTTATCGTAACGCAGGGGAGCCTTGCCCATGACCAGTGGAATTCCATTTCTCGCGTGACGGTCGATAACGAGATCAAGGATATGCGCCCGTTTCTCTGGGGCCCGTCGAAAACCCTGCCGAAAGACCTGACGACATCGTTTTATATCCTGAAAATCGACGGCGATGCCGGCACGCCGCTCAATAAATTCGGCGGCGACTGCCGCAAGGGTTTGGAGACGCTTGACTACGACGTCACGACAATCGCCTATGCCCTGCCCCGCCTGCAAAAGGCTGGCATCATCGGCGTGGGCGGCGGACGCGACGTGTTGTCGGCATGCAAGGCGGGTGTGCGCGACATCACCGCGATGGATGTCAACGATATCCAGATATCGCTGCTGACCAAGGTTGAGCCGTTCAAGAGCTACACCAATATCTCCAACCTGAAAGGCGTCAAGCTGATCCATAGCGAAGCGCGGAGCTGGTTTGCGAGCCATCCCGACACCTTCGATATCATCCAGATGAGCCTTATCGACACCTGGGCCTCGACCGGCGCAGGCGCGTTTGCACTGTCGGAAAACGGCCTTTATACCGTCGAGGCATGGCGCACTTTTATCTCGCGCCTGAATACGGGCGGCGTGATCACGGTCAGCCGCTGGTATATCAGCGACGCGCATAGCGAGGTGGAGCGGCTAATTTCACTTGCGACCGGCGCATTGCTGGAACAGGGCGCGACATCGCCGCAGAAACACCTTTTCATGGCGGCCAGCGACCATATCGCAACGCTGGTGCTGGCGAAAGATCCGCTGACCACCGACCAGCTCGCTGCGCTTGAAAAACGGGCAGCAAAGATGAAATTCAAGGTTCTGATTTCGCCGCAGCGCAAGACCGCCAAAGGAGATGTTGCGAACATCCTTACTGCAAAAACGCGCGGCAGCCTTGATAGTCTGGCGAATGAAAGCGCTTTTGACATCAGCCCGCCGACTGACCAGCGTCCGTTTTTCTTCAACATGGTACGCCTCACTCAGCCGCTCCAGATTTTCAATCTGATCTCGGAGAATAATGCGAGCGCCATGCTGGGCCATGCCAAGGCGATATTGAATCTTTACGTCATCATCCTCTTTTCGCTCCTCATGGTCGCAGCGGCGATTATTTGGCCGCTGCGCGACGAGGTGAAGCGCATGAGCGGCCGTTTTGTGGCTGGCGGAACCGCATGGTTCGCGCTGATCGGCGTGGGATTCATGTTCATCGAGATTTCGCTGCTGCAGCGTCTCAGTGTCTATCTCGGCCATCCCGCCTATGGCCTTAGTATTGTGTTGTTCAGCCTTGTGCTGTCGACGGGGATCGGCAGCTTCATCTGCGACCGCCTGCCGCTGCAAACGCCGCGCGCCCTGAGCGCATGGGCAATCCTGACGGCGCTGGCCGCCTTTGGCGCGATTTTCGCGGTCAACTGGATGACGGTGCATTTTGCCGGCGCGGAGCTAGTCACACGCGCACTGCTTTGTGTCAGCATCACGCTGCCGCTCGGCTGCCTGCTGGGCTTCGGGTTCCCGACCGGCATGACGCTGGCGCGGAATGTCAGCACCAAGCCGACAGCATGGTTCTGGGGCATCAATGGTGCGGCGGGCGTGACGGGCAGCGCGATTGCGATTGCGCTGAATATCGCGCTCGGGCTTAACGTGACGATGGCGCTGGGTGCGCTGTGCTACCTTGCGCTGCTCATCCCCGCGCGCCTCATGAAATAGACGTGATATTCCAATAGATTAATCCGGCGTTTGCCGAAAATCGCGGCATAACCTATACTATCGGCATGAAAAAACTGTTCAATGCTGCCGCGGCCAAACTCCGCCGCCTGTTCGGGACTGCGCCCGCGCAGGACGCAGGGCATGGGCACGACATCCTGCATAACACCGCGAAGAACAAGTCCACCGGCTTCACACGCGCCGAGCGCGACGCCAACGGATTGCGCGGACTGCTGCCGCACCGCGTGACCACGCAGGATGAACAGGTCCAAGCCGCACTCGCGCAAATGCGCGGCAAGACCAGCAACATTGAAAAATACATTTACCTGTCGTCATTGCAGGATCGCAACGAGCGGCTATTTTATAAGCTGGCGCAGGAAAACGTCGAAGAAATTTTGCCGCTGATTTATACGCCGACCGTCGGCGAAGCGAGCCAGAAATTCTCCCATATCTTCCGCCGTCCGCGCGGGCTTTACATCACGCCCGACGACAAGGGCAAGATACGCGAGATCCTTGATAACTGGCCCGAAGCGGATGTGCGCCAGATTGTGGTGACCGATGGCCAGCGCATCCTCGGCCTTGGCGACCTCGGCGCGAACGGCATGGGCATCCCGATCGGCAAGCTTGCGCTTTACACGATCGCGGGCGGTCTCGACCCGCAAAAGGCGCTGCCCGTGATGTTCGATGTCGGCACGAATAACGATATCCTGCGCAACGATCCCATGTATCTGGGCTATCCGCACAAGCGACTGGAGGGCGCGGCATACGACGCGTTGATGAAGGAATTCGTCGATGCCGTGAAGGACAAGTTCCCCAAGGCCATGCTGCAGTTCGAGGATTTCAAGACCGAAAACGCCTTCCGTCTGATGAACGAGTATCGCGACAAGATCACCTCTTTCAACGACGATATTCAGGGTACGGCTGCGGTAGCGTTGGCGGGCGTTCTGGCCTCCAGCCGTATCACCGGAACCGATTTCAAAGATCAGCGCATCATGTTCCTCGGTGCAGGCTCTGCCGCGACCGGCATCGCCGACCTGATGGTCAAGGAATTACAGGCGCAGGGCTTAAGCGAGGCAGAGGCGCGGAGCCGCATCTCGCTGGTCGATTCAAAAGGCCTTGTCACCACGGGCCGTGCAAAAATCGAGGATAATAAAGCACCCTTCGCGCAAGATCACGCGCCTGCCACGCTACTGGAGGCGATCAAGAACCTGAAGCCGACCGTGCTGATTGGAGCAACCGGTTCACCCAATACCTTTACCAAAGAAGTAATCGAGGCGATGAGCGCGATCAATGAGCGGCCCGTCATATTTGCGCTGTCAAACCCGACGAGCCATGCAGAATGCACGGCAGAAGAGGCTTATAACTGGAGCGGCGGTAAAGCGGTCTTCGCGAGCGGCAGCCCCTTCGCGCCCGTGACCGTGAATGGCGCGACGTACCAGCCCGGTCAGGGCAACAACGCCTACATCTTTCCCGGCCTTGGCCTTGGCGTGAATTTGAGCGAAGCCACGAAAATTACCGACAGCATGTTTCTTGCCAGCGCCCGCACGCTGGCGAATATGGCCAGCGATGAAGACCTGAAGAACGGCACGCTCTATCCGCCGTTGAAAGACATCCGCAAAGTATCCGCCAAAATCGCCGAAGCGGTAATCTTGACAGCAACAGAAGAAAAAGTTGCCGACGTACCGCGGCCACAAAATATCGCGCAATTCATCCATGACAGGATGTATGACCCATCTTATGACCGGAAAGCCGCCGCGCTGAAATCAGGGTTGAAAGCTGCCCCATAAATCGAGCGCGTGGATAGCGCGCAAGCTGGATATGATCAGATGCATGTCGCGCACCTTTTCAAGATCAGCGAAAATCTCGCGCAAGGGAACAAATTCCAGCATTTCCGACAGCTGGAAGACATCCGACATGCTGTCGAGCACCAACGCATAGGGATAGACGCGCTCGGGCGTCATGCCGAGCGAGGAGAAGTATCCCTCGCCCAGTTTCGTGACCGCGCGGCGCGGCTGCAGGAATTTGGCGGCCACGTATTCAGCGGCTTTTTCGGGCGTCGCGATGGCGGCGGGCAGGCGGAAAGCCGGCAGCACGCAGATTTCTGAATCGCCTTCGCGCAATTGCGGCGCAGGCAGATGGCGGCGCTCGACGCCGATGCTGATCTCGCCCGCATCATCCATCGCGATCACAGCGACAGATGCCACATTCGCGCTCGATTTGGCAGGAATGACGAATTCCAGTTCGCGCCGCGCCAGTTCTGTCTTCGCTGT
>JAQSWE010000194.1 GCA_029266795.1 Alphaproteobacteria bacterium
AGCCGGAAAGGGGCAGCGCGCAAACGGCCATCAGGCCAAGGCACATTACGAATTTCTTGAGGTTAGTCAAAGCCAGTCTCCTTCGGGGTTGTTGTTCCACCGAAGGATAACAGGCTGAGGGGCAAAATCAAGGCTGCGCGGGGGGCGTATCCGGCGGCGCGCCACCGGGTACTTCGCAGCCGCCGCAGTTACCAGCAGGCGGCTTGGAGGACTGGTCATAATTCTGCGCGGGTGTGCCATCATGGCGGGTATGGTCGTTGCCGTCACGCGGACGACGGTCGCCGCGCTCGCGTTTGCCTTTCGGCGGGCGCATCTTGTCCATCTCGGCACGGCCTTCCGGCGATAAACGACCGGAAATCTCCTTGCGGGCAGCGCGCACGGTTTTGAGCAGCGCGGCTTTTTTCAGCGCTTCCTCGCGCCCCGCCTTTTCGATAGCGATACTATCGACGGGATCGGCGGCATGGGCTGCTTCCAGCTTTTCGCGCGCGGCTTCAAGCTCCGTGCGGCGCACTTCCATTTCGGCCTCGTATTTCCCCTTAACTTCTTTCAGGATCACGCGGTCGGGCTCGGAGAGCCTCTTCATCAACTGCTCATCACGTTTGCGCCATTCGGCGCGGCGGTCGTCTGACGGCTTCGATGCTTCCTGGCTGGCGCGGTCGCCCAGCATCAATGCCCCCATAAAGATGTTACCGGCGAGGGACAGAAACAGCAGGCCGCCCAATACAGTCGCAAGCTTGTTCATTTAGAAAATCTCCCCGTTCGCGCCATAGGTATAGCCGTCGGCGCTGGCCAGAATTTGTTCTTCTGCAACATAAGACGGATCAAGCGGGACATAAGATTTGGGCTGCGGATTGAAGCCCGTAAGGAAACCAATCAGTGCAACCACCATCAGACCGCCCGAGGGGGCGAATATCCAGGAAGGCTTCCACATAGACTGTTTCAAGGCGGCCGCGGCCACAGCAGGCTTCACGGCAGGCGTAGCCGGAGATTGTTCGGTGAGCCCTTGCATGATCCGCGCTTCCAGCGCCGATATATCAAGCGTGCGGGGGGTATATGCGCGCAGTTGCGCATCTGTGAGGAGCTGTTTTTCAAACAGGGTTGCGGCTTCCGCGTTATTCTTCATGAAAGCGACGGCGGGTTTCACCAGCGCTTGCGGCCAGCGCGACAGATCTGCGGAATAAAGATCCACATTGTTTCTGAATTCGTCGAGTGTCATGACCGTTCCTCCACTAACTTGTCCCGCAGGTAACGGCGCGAGCGCACCAGCAGGGATTCAATCGCGCCGACGCTGATGCCCAGCATATCGGCCGCTTCCTTGTTCGAATACTCTTCATAGAAGCACAAAACAAACGCGGCGCGCTGCCGCTCAGGCAATTCTCCCAGCGCGGCTTGAACGCGCTTCGATTGCTCGTGCTGTTCGATGCGGCCGTCGGCGCCGATGCTGCCGTCCATCGGCTCGGGAATGTCGTCGATGTTGGAAAAGCGGTTCTTGCGCTTTTCATCGATGCACAGGTTAAGCACGATGCGGTAAAGCCAGGTCGTGAACTTCGCGCCGGATTTAGACGGCTCTTCCCAATCCTTGGCATGCTTCCAGACGCGGATGAAAGCTTCCTGCGCCACGTCCTCGGCCGCGAGCGTGCCGCCCATGATGCGGGTCGCGAGACGCACGGTGCGCGCAAGATGGCGATGCATGAGCTTTTGAAAAGCCCGCTGGTCGCCCCCCGCGATATGGCGCATAAGGTCGGCATCGTCCTTCGCCTCGTCGGTTACGTGACTGAATGGGGCCTGTTCTTGCATCCGCTCACTTATTGAAAACATTGTTTTTCTACTGCTGCCCTCGGAAGTTAAACGGTTTTCCGGCCTCATTCCATTGTTGTCACGGGCGGGCAGCCCAATTCCTGCGCCAATTCCTTATAAATTTACATAAATTACGCGCAGGGTTTCCCCCTGTTTTCCGTGACAAAGAGCAGATACAATGTCGCCAAGAGGCAGCCCTCACCAATTTCTTATAATAATCAAAGGAGTAGCATATGACTTCCCTGAAACTTTCTTTCCTGTCAGTTCCGCTTTTCGCCCTCGCGCTTACAGGTTATGTGGCAACCACCGCCGTTGCCGAGGAAGCCATGATGGCAAAACCGGCTGCCGAAGCCGGCAAGGAAGCGGGCAAAGCCGGTAAAGGCGAGTATCGCAAGGGCATGAAGCGCGGCGGCGGCATGATGATGACCGCAGAGGAGCTCGACAAGCTCGAAGCCATGTCACCCGAGGAACGCAATGCGTTCTTCAAGCAGCGCCATGAAGAATTCGGCAAGATGTCGAAAGAAGAAAAAGAAGCCAAAATGAACGAACGCAAGAAAGCGTTCGAAGCGCTGTCGGATGACGACAGAAAGGCCCTGAAGGAGCGTAACGATAAATTCCACAACACCATCAAGGCGGCGAAGAAAAAGGAAATGGAAGACTTCCTCAACACCCTGACGCCCGAGCAGCGTGCGAAGTGGGATGCGATGCAAAAAGACAAGCATCACCGCTGGGGCGGCAAGGACGGCAAGCGCGGCGATAAAGGCGCGAAAGAAGCCGCTCCCGATAAAGCCGAATAATTTTTGAAAATTAAAAGGCCGCAGGCGGGTTTTAACCTTCCCTGCGGCCTTTTTTTTTGCGTATAGTCGAGCCATGTCACGCACTACCCTTAAATACAAATTCGACAATGGCCGTGGCCAGAAGCTGGCCGGCCTCCTCGATATGCCCGCCAGCCCACCCGAATTTTTCGGCGTGTTTGGCCCCTGCTTCACCTGCCCCAAGGAATCCCACGCCGCGGCGAAGGTCTGCCGGCATATGGCCGATAACGGCGTCGCGATGCTGCGGATCGACGTGACGGGGCAAGGAGAAAGCGAAGGCGTTTTCGCCGAAGCGAACTTCACGACGCGCGTGCAGGATATCATTGCCGCCAGTGCAGCCCTCGCACGCGATTACGAAGCCCCCAAGCTGCTGGTCGGCCACAGCATCAGCGGAACGGCCGCACTGGCCGCCGCCAAATCTCTTCCGGATTTGCAAGCCATCGCCACTATAGGGTCGCCGCGCGACCCAGCCAGCATCATCGAGAAATTCCGCCGCCAGAACCTGATCACCGACAAGGGCGGCGACGACATGGAGATACTGGTCATCAACCAGCGCGTCGCATTCAAAAAATCCTTCATCGACGACATGCTGGCGCAGAATGTTGCCGAAGACACGGCAAAAATCGACAAGAAACTATTCGTTTTCCACGCTCCCCACGACAACATCGTGACGGCGGACAACGCGCAGGATATCTACGACCGTGCGGTGGCCGCAGACCGCGAGCTGGTGATGCTGGATCCCGTCGCGACCCACCTGTTCGAAAACAGGAAGGAGGATGCGGCATTCGTGGCCGACACCCTCCTTGACTGGTTCAGGCTGCACCTGAAATAAATTACGGCGCTTTCGGCTTGTTATCGTTCGGCGCGGGCGGTGTTTGCCCCGGTTTCTTGCCGCTGGAAAAATCAATCATCGCGTCGCGGAAGGCACGGCGCAACCCGTCCATTTCCGGTTCCTTGTCCAGTTTCCGCTTCATCATTTTACCGGCATCGCCTGCGATTTTCTTGAGCTCGTCCGGCGTCTTGCTTTGCGGCAGGTCCGTCGGGGCATACATGCGGAAGGCGTTGAAATAACGTTGGCAGGCGTCCAGCACTGAGGGCGATTCTGTTTTCGCGCCAATTTCGCAAGCCTTGGCGAGCGAATTCATCGCGCGATCGCCGTCATGCGTCTTGTTGGCGATGGCCGCTTTCGACACGGCCACGGTTTCGGCGAAAGCCTGCTGCATGTTATATTCTGCATCGACCGACAGGTGGCGGCGCTGCGCGATATCGATCGCGAGGTCGCGCGTCTGCGCGGGCGTCAGGTGCGCGAGCTTACCCTGCTTGTTGAGCGCGATTACTTCGTCGAGCGCGGGGCTGGTCCAGTGAACAACATCGCCTTTATGCACCGCGTTGAAGTTGCGCAGTTCGCTGACAAATTCAGGGAATTCGCTCTGCGCGCCATAGCGTTGGTAATGGCGGATCATGGAATAGCAATCTGCTTCGCATTCGGCGCGGTTGCCGATGCTCGACGTCTTCATGCTTTGCTTGTTGATGCTCAGCATCGTCAGCGCATGACCGAGCTCATGGTCCAGCACGTAACGCTGCCACATTTCCGTGTTGTTAAACTCTTCCTTCATGGCCGGATAGCGCGCATTTGAGTCTGGCCCAATGCTGTGGCCGGTAAACAGCGCCTTCAGCCGCTGCGCCGTAAATTCATCGCCGGCTGGCATCACGATGCGCCCGTAAATAACGGCTTCCGCCTTGCGCGCGAAGGGAGTGTCGGTGATGTTCACGCTCATCGGAATCTTCTTCATGAAGGCTGTTTCGCCAAGCGAACGCGCGAAAGGTACCATTGCGCCTTTGTTCGCGGACTGCAACTCATCGAGTGCAGGCATAATCAGCCCGACGGCTTCCTTCCCCGTTGCTGCCGCCTGCGGGTTCAGGATAAACACGTCTTTCCTGTGCTGGGGGAACTCAAGGTAAAATTCTGCGATTGCGGCGGTATAATCCAGCGAAGGTCCGCCTGAATCGGGAACGGGGGCGCGGTTGGGAACGGCATTCATCTGGCATCTCCTGAAAGTGTGTGTAGCGTCATTTTATGCAGGAGAGAAACGACTGTATATAATTTATTGCCGTCTGGGCGATAAAGACAATTCGTTCATTTTAATCTTAGGGAAATTATTTGCTGCCGCGCGCCTGAGCGACATAACCCGGCAGATACTGCGTCAGCTGCACTGCCGCCTCCGCTAGTCTTGCCTGAAGATCAATGCAAGTCTCGGGCAAAGGAAAAGGAATGCTGATCGCAAGCGGCAGCCCGCCGATCTCCGCGCCGGTTTGCTTTGTCATCTGCATGGTCACAGCGCCGGCACCTTTTGTTTCACCGCCGACTGTTTCGCTGAAGCTTGAAAAAGTGAATTGTAACACCAGTGCATTGACATCGTCTTTCGCGACGTTTTGCGCGGAGACAACTGATATACCCGGGGTCTGCGCCATCATTTTCTGTACAGCGGGCAGGATTTCCGAAGGCTGGAGTTCCTCCGAAAGGCCCATCACCATGCAAGTGTTGCTCAGCGTTTCATCCACAACAATACTCGTGACGCCCTTCAGGTAATCCAGGTTTTCTTCGCCAGCGCGTGCCGGAAAAGAATATAAGGAAAGCACAAGTATAGCCGCAGCAATAGACAGCAGCCTCATATTACTTCACCTT
>JAQSWE010000195.1 GCA_029266795.1 Alphaproteobacteria bacterium
AGCGTGTTGAATAATTGCAGCGGCATCATCTACTCACTTGAACTTCACATACATACCGCCGGATTCTTTCGACATCACGGGGATTGCGGTTTCGATATAGCCGTTCATTTTCTCGACCTTGAAATAACGCGCCACGGGCTGGAACAGCGTTTCGCCTTCACCGGGTTTCGCGGGGTTGAAGCGGATATAGAGCGTTTTGACAGATGTCTTCTTGCAATATTTGACGGTATGGTCGAGCGTATGCAGCGCGTCCTGCCGGTCCTGATTGCGCAGGTCGAGCTTCACCTCTGCCCCTTCAAGGTCAAGGTTTTCGGTCGATGCCATCTGGTCGAAAAAACTCATAAAATCCCTCTTTGCGGTCGCGGGTTAATATAGCAATATCCAGCCCTGAAAGTGAGTCCAAAAATGGCGCAGGTTTTCGATTTAATTCTCAAAAACGGTCATGTCGCAACCCCGTGGGGTATCCACAAAACCGATATTGCGGTTGTGGACGGGCGGATTGCCGATATCGGCGATTTCGGCGCGACAGCCGCGCGGGAAATTATCGACTGCAAGGGACTTCATATACTGCCGGGTGCGATTGACACGCAAGTCCATTTGCGCGAACCGGGCCTGACGCATAAAGAAGATTTATCAACCGGCACGCTGGCCGCCATCGCCGGCGGCGTCACCACCGTATTCGAAATGCCGAATACCGACCCGCTGACGATCAGCGGCGGCACCCTGCATGACAAGCTGCACCGCGCGCAGGAAAAAGCATTCTGCGATTACGCCTTCTTCATCGGCGGCTGCGCGGAAAACGCGCATCTTCTCGCACAACTCGAAAAAATTCCCGGCTGTTGCGGCGTCAAGGTTTTCATGGGGTCGTCAACCGGCGCGCTGCTGGCGGCGCAGGACGAGGTGATTTTAAAAATCCTGCAAAACGGCACGCGCCGCGTCGCGCTGCATGCGGAGGATGAAGAACGCCTGAAATCACGCAAGCATATCGCGGAAACCAGCCACGATGTGAAAGACCACCCCGTCTGGCGCGACGCCGAATGCGCGTTGCTGGCCGTGAAACGCGCGGTGAAACTGGCGCGCGAGGCGGGGCGGCGCATCCATTTCCTGCATGTGACATCGGGCGATGAAATGGTTTACCTGCGCGATCATAAAGACATTTGCACCATCGAAACCACGCCGCAGCACCTGACCCTCTCCGCACCCGAATGTTACGAGCGCCTCGGCACGCGCGCGCAGATGAACCCGCCGATCCGCGACAAGAAACATACGGAAATGCTATGGGATGCCGTGAACAAAGGCGTTGTCGACGTGCTGGGATCGGACCACGCGCCGCATACGCTCGAGGAAAAGGCGAAAGAATATCCCGCATCGCCCTCCGGCATGACAGGTGTGCAGACGATGATGCCGGTGATGTTGAACCATGTGAATAACGGGAAATTGCCGCTGGAGCGCGTCGTCGATCTGCTCGCCCATGGCCCCCAACGCATCTACCAAATCGCGGGCAAGGGGCGCATCGCGCTTGGCTACGATGCCGACTTCACGGTTGTGGATATGGCACGCGAAAAAACCATCACCGATAAATGGATAAAATCGCGCTGCGGCTGGACGCCATTCGACGGCATGAAAGTCAAAGGCTGGGTGCAGGGCACCATCCTGCGCGGCACGGTCGTGATGTGGGATGACGAGATCACCGAGTCGGCCATCAGCCGCAAATCGCGCGGACAACCCGTCCGTTTTGCCGATTTATTGACAAACGCAACAAACTTGCCCATGGAAGAGGTCTCGGCGGGGCCGATGGATTGCTGCTAATCCAGACAATATCATTAATAATCATGAACTTACGCTGGTTACTTGATTATTAATTTTCCATAGCATTTATCTTACATCTTACACAATTCCTTAAACCTGTTGGCGTAAAATGGTTTAAATGGAATGCCTTGGGGGGCATTCTAAAAGTTCAGGGGTTCACGGTTTTGGAACGCAATCCAGCCGATTACGAGAACGAGGATACCAGCAGCAAACGCAAAAGCCGCTGGTCGTTCCTCGCGCCGGATGCCACAGGGTCGAGCCCTGTGTGGCGGAGCCGTATTTCATGGCGCATCACGCTGGCGGTCTTCGGTACGATCATGATCGTGCAGGGCGCGGTGCTCGCCTTCAACGTGAAAAGCTATGAAGCCGACAAGCTGAACGACCTGTCCGAGCTCGCCCGCGCCACAATCACGACATCGCTCAACGAAACACCCGGGCAGACGCCCATCAGCAACGCGATCGCAAAACGGCTCTTCGCGACGACCGCCGTGCAGGGCATCGCGGTTTATGACGCCGATTTCACGCCGCTGACGCGCTACGGCAAGCCACCCAGCGTCGTGCCCGACGCGAAGCCCGACACCCCCACCCATGCGCGCAGCGCGAACGGCCTTGAATACGACGTCATCTTCAACCCCAAGCACCTGCAGCGCCCCTATCACATCGCGGCGCGCATCGATTCCAGCAATGTCGACGGCATGGTGACGAAGCAGATCCACCAGACTCTGGTGATTTTGTTGCTGCTGTCGGGGCTTGTCACCAGCATCATGATGCTTGCGCTGGGTGCCTGGCTGCTGGAGCCGATCATGATCCTGCGCAACAACCTGCTCTCGGCCGCGCGCAACCCCGAGAAACCCGAATTGCAGAAGCCGAGCATCGAAAGCCGCGACGAGATCGGCGTCGCGATCCGCATCGCCAACGACCTGATCCGCCAGAACGCCAACAACCTGAAACGCTTGCGCTCGCAAGCGGAAGACAAGATCCACAAGCTCGCCTATTACGATAACCTGACCGGTCTGCCGAACCGCACCTACTTCCTTGAGAAGCTCGACGATGCCATCCGCCACAAAGTGGTGGAGGAAGACCGCCGCATCGCCGTTTTCTCGGTCGACCTTGACCATTTCAAGGACATCAACGACACGATGGGCCATGAATTCGGCGACAAATTACTCGAGGCGATTGGTAAACGCCTTGTGAAGTGCATGCCCGAAGACGCGATGATTTCCCGCGCCTCGGCCGACGAATTCACGATCATGGTCGTGCTGAAGCCGGAATACGCCGAATCCCAGATGCTGATCGACCGCATCTTCCAGGCGATGGGCGAACCGGTGAGCATCCTGCAGGAACGCTTCCAGGTGCGCGTGTCGATCGGCGTGTCGCATTGCCCCGACGATACGATGGAAGCGCGCCAGCTGCTGAAAAATTCCGACATCGCCCTGAACCGCGCGAAGGAAGAAGGGCGCGATACCGTCCGCTTCTACAGCCAAGACTTCGACCTCGCCGTCCAGCAACGCTTCCAGTTGCTGCGCGACCTGCGCTCGGCGCTCGATGAAAACCAGCTGACGCTGCATTACCATCCGCAGTTCGATTTGCGCACTGGCCAGCTGATCGGCGCGGAGGTGCTGCTGCGCTGGTTCCTGCCCGACAATTCAAAAGATGGCGGCTATTACGTCTCGCCCGCCGAGTTTATCCCCGTCGCCGAACAATCCGGCCTGATCGTGCCGATCGGCGAATGGGTCTTGCGCACCGCCTGCGCGCAGATCAAGGCGTGGCAAGAAATGGGCATCCCCCCGTTCCGCGTTGCGGTCAACATTTCCGGCGTGCAGTTCCACAAGGCCGACATCGTGGCGCTGACGAGCGACGTTTTGAAAACCACCAAGCTCGATCCCAAGCTGCTCGAACTGGAAGTCACGGAATCCGTCTTCATGGAAAACATGCAGATGACGATCGACATCCTGAACCAGCTGCACCGTCTGGGCGTGGAGCTGGCCGTCGACGACTTCGGCACGGGTTACAGCTCGCTGTCCTACCTGCGCCAGTTCCCCATCGACCGGCTGAAAATCGACCAATCCTTCATTCGTAACGCTTTGGTCAACCCCGACGACCGCATGATCACCAAGACGATCATTAATCTGGGCCACAGCCTGAACCTCAAGGTCATCGCCGAAGGCGTGGAGACCAACGACCACGAAAACTTCCTGAAGGAAGAGGGCTGCGACGAGGTGCAGGGCTTCAAATACACCAAGCCCCTGCCCGTCGACAAATTCCGCGACTATGTCGTCAATTACAACCGCGAATGGGCGAAAAAGAACCGCCCCTCGGTCGTCGACGAAAAGAAAGCCTGAGCCCTTCCGCAATCCCCCTCCTTCGGTTAGTATCCCCTCATGACAGGTCTCATCTCGCATCCCGTATCTTCCCTGAAGGGCGTCGCGCGCGCGCCGGGGGATAAATCCATTTCGCACCGCTCGCTGATGTTCGGCGCGCTCAGCGAAGGGGAAACCGTTATTTCCGGCCTGCTGAACGGCGAAGATGTGTTGCATACCGGGCAAGCTCTTTCCGCCATGGGCGCAGAAATCCATGCGCCCGCCGAACAGGGCGGCATCTGGCGCGTGAAGGGCATAGGTGCCAGCGGCCTGAAATCGCCGCGCAATACCGTATACCTTGGCAACAGCGGCACATCGACCCGCCTGTTGATGGGCGTGGTGGGCGGCTATCCCATCCATGCGACATTCACGGGCGACGCGTCCTTGAGCAAGCGCCCCATGGGCCGCGTCATCAAACCACTGGCGCAGATGGGCGTGCAGTTCGAGGCATCGGCCGGCGACATGCTGCCCCTGAAAATCATCGGCAGCGCGAAGCTTGCCCCCATCGAATACACGCTGCCCGTCGCATCGGCCCAGGTGAAATCCGCCATCCTGTTTGCAGGCCTGCACGCGGAAGGCGTCACCACGGTCATCGAGCCCGAACCGACGCGCGACCATACCGAGCGCATGCTGCGCTTCTTCGGCGCGACGATTGAATCGAAAATGGAGAACGGCGCGAATGTCATCCGCCTGACCGGGTTCCCCACGCTGAAGGGCCAGCCCGTCACCGTGCCGTCCGATCCGTCATCGGCCGCCTTCCTGACCGTCGCCGCACTCATTACCAAAGATTCCGACGTGCTGATCCCGGGCGTTTCGATCAACCCGCTGCGCGCCGGTATTTACGACACGCTGATCGAGATGGGCGGCGATATCACGTTTGAAAACAAGCGCGATATGTCGGGCGAACCCGTCGCCGATATCCGCGTCAAATCCAGCGCGCTGAAAGGCGTCACCGTACCGAAAGCGCGCGTGCCGTCGATGATCGACGAATTCCCGATCCTGTCGGTCGCCGCATCTTTTGCGGAGGGCAAAACATATATGTCCGACCTGAAAGAACTGCGCGTGAAGGAAAGCGACCGGCT
>JAQSWE010000196.1 GCA_029266795.1 Alphaproteobacteria bacterium
AAATTTTCAAGGCAATATTATTCTGCACGGCTGCAGACCTGCTGTTGTGGAACGTCTATATCCTGATCTTCAACAAGGGCGTGCCGAATATCCGCACCGCGCCCGCCATCCGCCGCCGTATCATCGATGTGCTGAAATCCGACATGGCGAAGAAGGCAAAAGACAAATATATCATCTATGACATGGGCTCCGGCAACGGGCTGCTGACGCGCGAAATCGCCAAGGCCATCCCCGCCGCGACGGTTATCGGTGTCGAGGCGTCACGCCAATGCATCGACTGGTCGGAAAAGATGAAGGCGGCGCAGAACATTCCGAACCTCGGGTATCGCCGCGCAGATTTTTTCGATCATGATTTCGGCGACGCGGATGCGGTGGTGGTGTTTTTGTCGGTCTATGAAATGGGCAGGGTGGGCGAAAAGCTCATGAAAAACCTGAAACCCGGCACGTTGGTTACTTCCAACCGTTTCCCGCTGCATGGCTGGGAGGTCGAGGAAAAGGTGAAAGTGTTCACACTTTACCCGTTCCAGAAGTATTTCCACGTTTACCACCATCCTTAAGGGAACAGAACAGGCACGGGGTCGTTAGCGCCTTAACGAGGAGCTATCCCATGGTAACCAAGACCGGCCTGCGCATGATTAACGTCACCCTGATTTTCGGGCTTTGCGCCATCGCAATGCTGCTGACAGGCTGCACCTCGCACCCCAAAGTCAACGCGTCTCGCGAAGCCACGCCATTCGAGACCCGCAAGGCGCATGAAGAACAGGCCTGGGCGCGTATCGGCAGCCTGTCACAATCCCGCTGCGGCGTCACGGGCGTTCCTGCGCGTGAAACGGTTGTCGCCCAATCCGCCTGCGTCAGCGACCTCGTCTATAACAATGTCCTGCCGGTTGCCGTGTTCCCCGCGCTGGTACGCGAAACGCGCGATGAAGCGCTCGCCATCGCGAAAACCTATTCGGCGGGAAAAATGATCGCGGCGGAATACCAGTCGCGCTCGGTCGCGCGCCTGCGCAACTACAAGAACCGCTGGAACATGCTGGCCGCGCAGGAACGCGTGGGTTTCGTGCAAACTGTGCATACGCACCAGCGCAAAGCGCCGCCGCCGCCGGTCGTCGCCGTCCTTAAATAAATCCTAGTCCAGAACAGGCTTCGCGGGCGCAACGCCATCCCATGTCATGGGAGCGACGACCGAAATCGACGTATCGGGCGAGCCTTCGATGATGCGCGTGGTGCGCGCGACATAGACGAGGCTGCCGTTGTCCTGATCGTAAATGCGGTCGATCTGCAGCGACTTGAAGATGATCGAGCGGCTTTCGTCGAACACTTCCTCGCCACTCTTGTCGGTATCGATCTTGCCGCTGAAGGTGATCGGGCCGGTCTGAACGCACGATACGCTCGCGAGCGACGGGTCTTCCGCAAGGCCAAGGCCGCCCTTGATCCCGCCCGTGCGCGGGCGCGCCACATAGCAGGTCACGCCTTTCACTTTCGGGTCGTTAAAGGCCGTGATGACGATTTTATGGTTGGGTCCGACCAGCTTGAACGCCGTGCTCACCGCGCCGATTTCGCGCGAGTCATCGGCGGCGGCGGGGGCGGCAATCAGGCAGGAGAGGAGCGCGAGGGCGGAGACGAATTTCATGGCAGACCTTCCAGAGGTTAATTTTCCGGTATTCTGCACCGCTGCGCAGCAAAAAGCAATTAATGCAATTTCGGCAGGGATTGCGGGGCGGGCATGATTTTCGCGTCCTTTTTCTTCTTCAGCCGCGCCAGCACGGCATCCATGTCGAATTCGGCAGCGGATTTCAGTGATTTCAGCTCTTCCCAGCGGATCGGCGTTGCAACCGCCGCACCCTTGCGGGCGCGCACCGAGTAATCGGCGATGGCTGTGGCGGTGTAATCGTTGCGGAAATAATCGATGAAGATTTTTCCTTTCCGCTTTGCTTTCGACATTGTGGCGATATAGGCATCAGGCACAGCTGCGACCATGCGGTCGGCAAACGATGCGGCCCATTGCTTGACGACCGCGAGCGCTTTCAGTCGCGCGCGTACATCCATCGCGCCGAGCTTAACGGCCTCGAAATCCACCCCCTCGTCGGGGTCAAGGTCGAAAATCATCCGCGTCGGATAGTCGATGCGCTTCACGGGGGCGCCCCAGGGATGCATCTCAATCACGCCCATTTGCGCAAGGAAGACGAGCCCCTTCGCATCTTCGATGTAAAGATACTCATGCGCATTGCCATTGTGGTTCCACGCGAAGGGCTTGACGTAGTTTTTCATGTAGTCGTCTGGGTTGCGCTGGAAAAAGCATTGCGCATCTGCCCCGCTCGGGCAGCGCAGCAGGCTTAAAGGATGCCCCGCGATCTGCCTCAGCATATAGGGCGCGACCTGTCCGTAATATTTGGCGAGGTCGCCCTTCGTGACATGCACATCTTTGAAAATAACGCGGTCGGGATTTGTGATCCGGACGCCCTGCACCTCCAGCATATCGCCTTTTGCAACGGATTTTTTTGCGGACTTTGTCGCGGCCTTTTTACCGGTTTTTTCGACGGCTTGTTTTACGGGCATAGCTTCCTCATGAATGACTTGTTTTGGTGTTTTGTCGGAACGCAGGCCTTCGAAGGAGGGATGGCGCACATGGCCGTCATCCGTCCATTCCGTGAACGACGCTTCGCACAGTATTTTCGGTTCCACCCATGTCGCGCCGCGCTTGGCTTGCGTCGTGACGGCGGCGGCCGGCGTTTTGCGGGCGAGGGGCTTTAGCATGTCGAACATCTCTTCCGCATGCCTGTGCGAAAACCCCGTGCCGCATTTACCGGCATAGGTCAACACGCCGCCGCTGTAATAGCCCAAATGCAGCGCGCCCAGCGCACGGTTTCCCTTCTTCGGGGCTGTGAAGCCGATGATGACAAATTCCTGCCGTTTGCTGCATTTCGATTTCAGCCATTCACGCCCGCGGCCCGCCGCGTAGCTCGCATCCGCACGCTTGGATATGATACCCTCCAGACCGATTTTGCAGGCATTCGAAAGCAGGTCGCCGGAAGAGGTCACATGTTCACTGTAATGCAAAATCTCTTTGGTATTCTTGAGCAACTTCTCCAGCTTCGCCTTGCGCTGCAGCAGGGGCAGGGCCGAAATATCCTCACCATCCAGTTCGAGCAGGTCGAAAAAATATGCCTGTATTGCACCGGTATTCCCACCGGCACCCAAGGCCGATTGCAGCGCACCGAATGAGGTACGCCCCTTGTCATCGGTCAGCACTGCCTCGCCATCCAGAACGGCATCCGCGATTTTTAGCTCTGCGAGAGCGGCTGCGATGGAGGGGAATTTGTCTGTCCAGTCATGGCCATTTCGTGTCAGGATTCGCACCTTTCCTTCCGCGACAAGGCAGATCGAACTTGACTTCATGAACCCAGTCGTCACCTGCCGGCGGCTCCGTCACCAGCGTCGCCAGCTGAACGGTGCGGAATTTTGCGGCGAGTCTATTCAGGCTTGTCTTGCTTTCTAACGCGGGCTTTTTTTTTAAGGCAGCGGATTTTGGCTTTGCCGCCGATTTTTTGTTTCTGGCCCCGCTGCGGCCCCATTCGCGTGTACCGCCCGCAATATCCTCCATGGTCGATCCTGTGGTGACACTCACCATATTTTCGTCCAGAAGTGTTGAACCGCTCCCGCGTTTCACGGCGATATCATCGTCATCTTTGATGAGCAGCCAGTTTTCACGTTTTTCATTGTCGCCGCCGCGCATGCGGATCAGATTCCATTTTCCTTTCAACCGCTCGCCATGCAGTTCGAAATGCAGGTGGCCTTTTTTCAACCCTTTATGCGGATCCTCGATCGGCGTCCAGCTGCCGACATCCCACAGCATCACCGTACCGCCGCCATATTCGCCGGCAGGGATGGTGCCTTCGAAACTGCCATAGGAAATCGGATGGTCTTCCGTGCGCACGGCGAGGCGCTTGTCGGCGGGGTCGAGGCTCGGCCCCTTGGTCACCGCCCAGCTTTTTAGGACGCCGTCCATTTCAAGCCTGAAATCATAATGCAGGCGTGTGGCATCGTGTTTCTGCACGACGAAGCTATTGCCTTTTTTCTTAGCGGCCACGCCGCGCGGTTCTTTTGTTTTCGAAAAATTGCGCTTCTGGTTATATGTCCGGATATCAAGGCCCGCCATGACTTAACCCGCCTTGCGCCGTTTTTTGGTCGCGGTCGTTTTTTTCGCGACAGGCTTGCGCGCCGCCTTGGCGGCGGTTTTTTTACCACCCGATTGCGCGAGGCTTTTTTTCAATGCGTCCATAATGTTGATGACCTTACCCGGCTTGACAGGCTCGGCGCCGAGCTTCGGCTTGCGGTGGTGCAGCTTGGCATTGATGATTTCGAGCAGACCCTGCTGGTAGCTATCCTTGAAGGCGCGGGGGTCGAATTTTTTGGTCTTGCGCTTGATAAGCTCGGCCGCCAAGTCAACCTGTTCCTTATTCACATCCGCATCTTCGGGAATATCACTGAAATATTCAGATGCGCGGTTGACTTCGCCAGCATAGCGCAGCGTTTCGAGGATTAGGCCCTTGCCGCAGGCCTTGATCGCCGCGATACGTTCCTTGCCCGCAATCGTCACTTGCCCGAGGCCGACTTTTTTTGAACTGCGCAATGAATTGCGCAGCGTTACAAAAGCTTCCTCCGCTACCCGCCCGTCGGGGACAAGATAGTAGGGGCGGTCGTAATAGATGGGGTCAATATCGTGCATGTCCGTGAATTGCACGAGGTCGATCATGTGCTTGCTTTCGACGCGCAGCTTTTTCAGCTCGTCATCTTCGATTTGGATATATTGTCCCTTTTCGTATTCATACCCCTTGACGATATCGCGCGCCTCCACGATATCATCGCCTTCCGTCGTGTTGCTGTAATGGATTCGCTTGCCGGTCTTACGCTCGATTTTGTGAAGCTTGATTTTTTCAGTCTCGGTGATGGCCGGGTAGAGCCGAACGGGGAAGGTCACAAGTGAAAGGCGGATATGTCCGTTCCAGAACGCGCGTGCAGCCATGTGGAGGTCCCCTTACTGTTCATAACTCTAGTGCCGCCAACATCTTGGAAAGGCTGCGGTTCCGGTGGGTTAAGCAATTTACTTCATATTCCGGAACTTGTTGCCCGTTTGTGCCGTTTGCCGAGAAACCGTCATCACTGTACTCCGGCGAGGATAAAAATGTTTACAGGACAACACGGATACGGACTACCACAATCCCGCCTTTCCGCTGCCACCGCAGCTGGCCGCTTCCTTGCTGAAAATAGCCTGAACAAGGACAAGCAGAAAAAGCCAAGCATCGTGGATGAATTTTGGGAAGACGAAGATCCGCGCGGCCCCCTGAACTGATGGAACCACGCTCCGGAAATCCCGACGACCTGCGCGTCCTGAAAGACGTTTCAGGAGCGGAAGAGCACGCTCAAGGCGCGCCCGCCAACGCCCATCACAACCCCGAAGATTTGAACGACCGCGTGGCGCTGGCCCTGACCAAGCTCCTGCGGTTCATCGCCGATGCCTTTTTCAAGAAACGCTACGGCCACCGCGCCGTCGTGCTCGAAACCGTTGCCGCCGTGCCGGGGATGGTCGGCGGGATGCTGCAGCACATGAAATGCCTGCGCCGCATGACCGACGATTACGGCTGGATCAAGACGCTGCTGGACGAGGCGGAGAACGAGCGGATGCACCTGATGACCTTCATCGCGGTTGCCCAGCCGAACGGTTTCGAGCGTTTCCTGATCCTGATGGCGCAGGGGATATTTTTTAACAGCTTTTTTATCCTTTACCTTGTTTCCCCCCGCACGGCGCATCGGCTGGTCGGATATTTCGAGGAAGAGGCGGTTGTCAGCTATACTGCCTATCTTGCCGAAATTGATGCCGGACGTCATGAAAATATCGCCGCACCCCCGGTTGCCATCGAATACTGGGGCTTGCCTGCCGATGCGCGCCTGCGCGACGTCATCATCGTCATCCGCGCCGATGAAGCCCGTCACCGCAACGTCAATCATCATTTCGCGGACGCGCTTTCCGCCTCTGGCAAAAAGCACCAATTGACGGTATGACTAAGGCAAAGGAAGCCGCCATGCCGTTTGCCGCGATACAGTCACCCGATAAAAAACTCACACTTGAATACAGCGCCGAGACGGGCGGTAGCATCCTGTCGTTCCGCGTAAGTGGGCAGGATATTTTCCGGCCCTATGATTCCGCGCTGCCGCTCGCGCCGCTGAATACTGCCAGTTTTCCGCTGACGCCCTATTCCAACCGCATTATTGGTGGAAAGCTGGAATTCGGCGGGAAGGTTTTCGATGTCGGCCCGCGCAAGCCGGATGACCTGCATCAGTTGCACGGCGATGGCTGGCTGCTGCCGTGGCGCATTGAAACAGAAGCCCCCGATAGCGTGACCATGCATCTGCGCACTGAAAAAGCGCCGCATACCCCCTATGCCTATGACGCGCGCCAGACCTACCGGCTGGACGACAAGGGGCTAGAAATTTCGATGTCCGTCACGAATAAAGGGGGCAGGGCGCTCCCCTTCGGCCTCGGCCATCACCCCTATTTCCCGCGCAATGGGCAGACAAAACTGACCGCAAACCTGCCGAAGGTCTGGAACAGCCGCCGTATCGTGCCGACCGACCTCGCCATTACGCCGCCGCAATGGGATTTCAGCCGGGGCCTGACGCTCGGTGACGACAAATTCGGTCCACCCGCGCAGGGAACGGAAGGGCGCGATCTGCTCGACCATTGCTTCACCGGCTGGGATCAAGTCGCACGTGTTGACTGGCCCGACCGCACCCTTGCCGTCACCATCACCGCCGATCCCATCTTTGCGCAGTTCGTGATTTATATTCCTGCGGAAAAACCGTTTTTCTGTGCTGAGCCCGTTACCAACATCAATGACGGCTTCAATCTACAGGCGCGCGGCATCGCGGATACAGGGACAGTAGTGCTTCAGCCGGGTGAAACGCTGGCCGGAAAAATGCGGTTTGATATTGCGTGAGTAGCGGAACCTCTTGTTCTTCTCGCGGTTGATTTTGTAACCGCATGAGAAGGAGTAATCACATGCCCACGACGAAACCCAAAACCAAGGGCGGCAAACAGCGCAAAGTCCACAAAGTGATGGAAGAATACAAGGAAGGCAGTCTTAAATCCGGCAAGGATGGCAAAGGCGGCAAGGTGACATCGCGCAAGCAGGCCATCGCCATCGCGTTGTCTGAATCCGGCCAGTCCCGCAAGAAAAAGGCCGCGAAAAAGAAAACCGCCCGCAAAAAATCCGCAACGAAGAAATAAGCCCTGCGTTTTCAAAGCGTTCGCCCGGCCTCAACGCCGGAACCGATAAGGCGGAGAGTAGTTGTTTAAAAGGACATTCAACAGTCGAAATTTTTTGGAGAAATAACATGAAAAACACCGTAATTCTCACAGCCGCCATGACGGCAATGATCGCACTCGCAACTCCATCCCTCGCGCAAATGGGCGGCGGATCGTCCGGCAGTTCGGGCTCCTCCATGGGTGGTGCCGCGGGCGGCTCGTCGATGGGTGGCGCGGCAGGCGGCAGCTCCATCGGCTCCGGCTCGATCGGCAATCCGGGCAATGGCAGCGCCGGAAGCGGCAGTATCGGCTCCACGACAACCCCGTCCGGCAGTCTGAACGCAACTACGGGCAACACACTGAACTCCGGTAGCCTTGGCGGCAGTGCGTCGGGTTCCACCACCATTACCACGCCGACCAATTCGATGCTGCCGCCCGCCACCACCGACAGCATGGGATCGACCGGCAGCGCGAGTGCGCTCAGCTTCACGAATATCGATACGGACAGCAACGGGCAGGTCGACTCAGCCGAATTCTCGCGCGATGGCCGCTCATCGGCGCAATTCAACCAGCTCGACACGAATGGCAACGGCATGCTGAGCGACAGCGAATTGCGTGCCTCCGGCGCGGCTTCCAGTTCGCGTCCCTGATTTGTGAACGAGAAAAAGCCGGATAGCTTCGCGCTATCCGGCTTTTTCTTTTTCTGGAAATATCGCCTTAAACGCATTGGTAACTCTCCCTGCTTATAATCGGCAGACGGGGGCGTTACATGGCGAGTGTTTATCAGCTTAAAAGCAGGTTTCAGGGATTGTTGCGGCCGCTGGTAGTGAAGCTGGCGGGCAAAGGCGTGACGGCGAACCAGGTAACGCTGGCCGCTACCGTGCTGTCACTCGTCTATGGTGCCTTGCTGCTGGTATTCCGCGAATATCACTGGCCGTGGCTTCTGCTGCCGATGTTCCTATTTTTCCGCATGGCGCTGAATGCCGTCGACGGAATGCTGGCACGCGAACATAACATGAAATCACGGCTCGGCGCGGTGCTGAATGAATTGGGCGATGTCATTTCGGATACGGCGCTGTACCTGCCCTTTGCATTCGTCACGCCGACGGGTGCATGGCTGGTCGTTATCATCTGCCTGCTGGCCATCATCAGTGAGATGACGGGCGTGGTGGGGTTGCAGATTGGGGCCAGCCGCCGCTATGACGGCCCGATGGGCAAGAGCGACCGCGCGGCGGCATTTGGGACGCTGGGG
>JAQSWE010000317.1 GCA_029266795.1 Alphaproteobacteria bacterium
TGTTTTTCTTTTTCCTGTTGAGCGGCTTTTTCTTCCTGCGCTTTTTGCTCGGTGGATTTCTGCTCTTCCTGTTTCTTCGCTTCTTCCTGCTTTTTCTCTTCAGGTTTCTGGGGCGTTAATTTCTGGGTCTTGTCGATCAGTTGCTGCTGGCGCTCGATGAGTTTTTGCAGCTCTTCCAGCCCTTCCATCGCCGATTTCTGGCCCTGCTGCATCTTGTCCATGCGCTTGGAATCCATGCGGTCGACGGAATTTTTCATGTATTCGGCCAGCTTCTGCATCTGCTCCGCCTCGGAGCCGGAGGTGAGTTCCTCCATCTGCTTCATCAGCTTGTCCATGTCGATGTTCTTCATGATGCGGTCGGCGAGTTCCTGCGAAATCTGGGGCGCCTGCTTGCCCTCCAGCATCCGCTGGCGCATTTCCTGCGCGAGGTTCTGGGAATATTCGCGCATCTTGCGCTGCACTTCTGCCATCAGCTCGGCGACTTCTTCCTTGGTCGCGTTCTTGTCTTTCAGTTTTTCCGCAAGTTTCGCAAGCGCGTCGCTGAGTTCGCGCTGGGCGAGGGCTAGCCCGCCGTCTTCCACGCGGATCGCAAGGTCCCACAGCAGCGGCACCAGCGATTCTGCTGCCTCCGCGGAGCCGTCGTAAATCAGGCGCTTATAGGTCATGCCAAGGCCGAGGAACACAATCTTGTCCCATTTATAGCCTTCGACATCGGCCGCGATATCGGCGAAGGCTTGCGCGGATACCTTGCGCGTCAGGACGTTGTTGTACCAGATAAGTTTTCTGCGCTCGGCGATGATTTTCTTGGCGACGGGGTTGGTGAACTGGCGCTCGGGCAGCAAAATCTTTTGCGGCGTGCTCTGCCCCGTCTGGCCGATATCGTCCTTGGCGTTCAGCACCAGCACGGCTTCCGAACCCGCCCAGGGGTGCGATGTCATGTCGGTGACGAATGTTTTTTCATCCTGCGGCGTTTCAGGCATGGGGATGTTGAAGTCGACCGTCTTGGTGCCGAAAACCTTGATCAGCTCCTGCGTCGGGGAAATCGTGCCGTAGACTTCCTTGATGCGGTAATCGTCCTTGGCGGTATAAATCAGCTGTAATTTATCGCGCTTCGTCGCTTCGGCCTGCAGCAGCACGATGGCGGGCGGTTTGTCTTTCAGCACCGTGATCGGCCATTCGCCGAGCGTGCGGATCTTCCATTTCGTCAGTTTCAGCATGCCGCTTTGCGTCAGCGGCATTTCCAGCGTGAAGCTTTTCGGCGCGGCTTGTGTAAATTCTGGTTCCAGCGCGCCATAGGTAAGGACGGGGGGCGATGCTAACCCGCCGATGCGTACTTTCAGGATGCTGTTTTCCGGCACTTGCACACCGCCATTCACGGGCGTCGCGCCGAGCTGCGTGGTGGCAAGGAAAATGGGGTTTTCGTTCGTATATTCCGGCGGCGTGATCCAGACGTCGAGCGCGCCGGCATTCATGCGCAGGTAGCCCTTGATATCGGGGTTCACGGCCTGCTGCAGGCGGAACAGCGTTTCGCGCTGGCCAAGCCCCGCCAGCAGCAGCACAAGCGCGACATAGCGCAGCGCATATTTGTCGTGCGCCGCCACATCGGCGCGCGGGCGGTGGATTTTCGTGCGGCTCCACAGGCTTTTCAGGCGTGCCTGATATTTCGCCCAGAGCGCGGTGCTTTCTTTGGATGCGCCCATCGGCTTGTCGAGCATCGCCTCCAGCGGGCGGTGGAGCAGGCCGCTTTCCTTCTCGACCGCGCGGCGTACTTCCTTCATCGACGGACGCTGGAATTTCGTGCCGTAGCGGGTGAGGGCGACGACGAACAAAACGCAGAACACGGCCAGCACGAAAATATGGCCGGCATTGCCTAGCATCGGGAAAACGCGCAGCGCGGCCAAACCGACAAAGGCGAACACGACCGACAGCGCGGGCCAGAACGACGCCCAGAAACGCTCCGCGAACAGCGACAGCCAGCTGAAGATGGATACAAGCTGATAGCGAAGCTGTCCTAAATTCATGCGAGCCATCCCGGGATAAGGTCGTTCTTCACAAGGTCGTCAACCGTCTGCGGTTTGCGCGCGAGGCCGAATTTCTTGCCCTGTACAATCGCCTCGCCCGCCAGCGGACGGGTGTTGTAGTTCGACGACATGACGGCGCCATAAGCGCCCGCCGTCATGATCGCGACAAGGTCGCCCGCCTGCAGCTGCGGCAGTTTTTCATCGATGTGGAAGGTATCGCCCGTTTCACAGACAGGGCCCACGATGTCGTACACGGTCGGCTTGCCGCCTTTTTTCAGGGGCAGTACGGCGTGATAAGCGCCGTAAAGTGCGGGGCGCATCAGGTCGTTCATCGCGGCGTCGAGGATCAGGAAATTTTTGTTATGGCCTTTTTTCACGCTGACCACGCGGCTGAGTAACACGCCCGCATCGCCGACGATGGAACGGCCAGGCTCGACCACGATATGCACGCCGAGCGGCAAAATCACATCGCGCACCATCAGCGCGTAAAGGTAAAGATCAATCGGCGTTTCATTGCGATAGGTGATGCCGATGCCGCCGCCTAAGTCGACGCGGCGGATATCGTTGCCCTGCTTGCGCAAGATGCGCACCAGCTCCGCCACACGCTCATAAGCGCGTTTGTACGGGGCGAGGGAGGTCAGCTGCGAGCCGATATGCACGGCCACGCCAATCGCATTGATGTTCGGCAGTTTCAGCGCGCGTTT
>JAQSWE010000009.1 GCA_029266795.1 Alphaproteobacteria bacterium
CGCATGTCGTTATAGGCGATGACGGATTCGAAGCTGAAAGCGGGTGCCGCCACCGCCGCGTGGGGGAGGAGCAAAGCAACGAGAATCAGAGCGAACAGGCGGGTCATGGATATATCCTCTACCCCACCAGTTTACCCTTTTTTGCTGTTATCGACAAATATGGGAAAATTCAAAGCCCCTAGGCAGGTTTATTCATATTCGCTATAAATAAACCTTCAGAAAACGGCGTTAAGGACGAGGCATGGCTGACATCAAGCCACCGGAAAAAGACCCTGTGCCCGAGGTGAAGGATAAGGCGGCAGCGCCTGCCCCCGAAGCCGCGCCAGGGCCGCCTGTTGCCGAACCCCCCGCACCTGTTCCACCGCCCGCCAACGACAACCCGACACCTTCCGAAGAAACCAAGGCACCCGCGAAGAAACGCCCGCTCAAGGCCAAGCTGTTTGAAAAGGGCGTCGCCGTCGCGGGCTTCGGCGATATCCTGAGAGCATGGCGCGCGGAGGGTAACCGCTTCCGCAACGTGATCAAGAGCGTGGGCCGCAAGGCGGCCGACATGATCGCGGGACGCATCGTTTCCGGCACGTTCCGCCTGATCGCGATTACCTGGGTCGCGGGCATGATCGGCGGCGTGTCGACTTTTGGCGGGCTTGCGCTGCTCGCGCTTGCGACGGGGACGGCGAGCGGCATTTACAACTACGGCAAGGATTACCTGACCGAGCGTTTCTCCGGCCCGAAAGAGAAACGAGAGGCCGTGAAATTCATCGACCGCCAGCGCGCGAAGAGCGCGGGCATTTCCTTCCTGACCGGAACGGCGACCGGCGCGCTCGGCGCGTGGCTGGCCAAAACCGGCATCCTGCAAAACGCTTTCGGCGCGGTGAAGGATTTTGTGAAGAGCGGCGGCGGGACCTTGTCCGACACGTTCAACCATCAATCGTCACCTATGGAGCCGCTGGCGGCGGCGTTCAGCGAAGCCGCGGCGAAGACAGATTCTGTGCGGATGCCAGTTCCCGCGCTTAAAAACATGCCGCGTTTAGGCTAAGTGCCTGTTATAAAATAACAAAAACATATTGACATAATGCATATAGGTGCTATTTTTACGGCAGTCCATCATCCTGCTTTAAAAGGCCTATTTCCATGGTTCAACCCACCAAGCCCTGGCCGGCACCCGGCCGTTTCGATGACGCGCTGTCGGAAATCGTGGCGAAGGGCGACATCGCCGAAGCCCGCGAATTTTTCGACAAGGCTTTCTGGCAGAACCGGCAGGACCCGCCCGCATGGAAACATCTGCGCCTTGCCCTCATGCGCGAAGATGCGCCGATGATCCGCCTGCTCGCGACTTGGGGGGCGCATCCCTCCGAAGACGACATGGCGAATTTGCGCGCGGCGGAAGCCGACAAATATCTGCGCTACGTCCAGCTACTGCGTCAGGGCGGCTTGCGCAGCAACGGCCAGCCTTGGGAAGAACTTGCGCCAGCATCGAACCCCGCACCGGCGAATGACCCTGTCGCAGGGCAGGCTTTCGTCGATGGCCGCTTCGTCGACAAGCGCGTCGAAAAAATTCCGCAGGAATGGCGCAAAGTGCTGGCGACGTTCCATGCCGCAGGCTCGCCCGAGGCGGTGATCGCGGGCGGCGCGCTGCGCGACCTTTTCAACGAACGCCCCATCCGCGACGTCGATATCTTCATGCGCAGCCAAGGCTCGCAAAAGAAAAACCGCGCCTACCTGAAGGACGTGTTCAACGCCGCCGGCATCGCGGTCAAGGAACAGGAATTCCGCCAGAGCGACGGTTACGGCTTCAGCATCACCAAGGAAGCCTTCCCCGAGCCGAAAAGCCATGTCGAAAAAGATTTCGATATGGCTAAGCGCACGCGCTCGCTGGAAAGCTGGAAACTGGTCGCCGGCCCCGCCAACACCGAATACAACGTGATTTTCGTGGAAGACACCCTCGACCGCAAACTGGTCAAGGAAACGAGCAAGTTCGAGGGTAAATCGATTTTCGTCGGCGGCCTGCTCGACGCCTTCGATATCGGCATCACGCAGATTGCGAGCGACGGCGAGGAAATCGTCAGCACGCGCGCTTATGACGAAGACGTGCGCCTGAAACGCCTGACCCTGACGCGCCCGAATGACGCGACGGTCGACCATGCGCAGCGCATTATCAAGAAATACCCCGATTTCACGCAGAGCGAGGAATTGAAGGAACTGCTGCGGCCCAAGCCGCGCCCGTCGCGCTACGACAGCTGGTCGTAAATAAAAAAGGCCGGGAATTTCTTCCCGGCCTTTTTCCTGTCGCCTATTCCCTTAGAACGGGAATTTGTTCTTCAGCAGGTCGCCCGGGCTCTTGGGCGATTTAGGCGTGCCGCCATTGCCCGGCATGCCCGGGATCGGCAAGTTGCCGCCACCCGGCAGCAAGCCGTTCAGCTGCTGGAAATTCTTGAACTGTTCCTGCAGTTTCAGGTTTTCGCCCATGAAACCGGGCAGGTTTTTCATCAGCTGGTCGCCCGCGATCAGGAAGACGCCGGTCTGCAAAACATTCAGCAGCTCGGGCGGAAAGGGGGCCTGATTGCTGGGCTTTTCCGCGCGGCTCCTGATCATCGTGCCGTTGCCCTTGTCGACCACAACTGCGCCCGCATCGTTGCGGACCTGCACGCGGCCTTCCTGCACGTGCACGCCGTAGGCATCCTTCACGCGACCGCCGAGGACGACCGTGCCGCGCACGCCGATATTGCCGTAGGGCGTGTTGATCGATACATCAGGATTTTTCTTCTTCGCCAGTTGGCCGCTCGTGTATTTGAACGCGCCCTGCAGCACGTTGAAGCTGCCCTTGTTCACATTGGCGTTCTGGGGGTCGAACACATATTTATCGACTTTCAACTTGGAATTTTCCGACAGCGTGAATTGCGTGTTGTCGATGAAGAGGATGAAGATGCGTCCCTTCGGCCCTGTCGCGATGACATCGTTCATATGCACGCGCGTCTTGACTGCGGCGGCCATAGGCTGCTTGCCGGGCTGCGTCACGGTGCCGGCACCTTCCACTTCGAGGATGGTGCCGATGATGCCTTCCGGCGCGGGTGCGGCGGCGAAGGCGGTATGCTGGGCGAGAAGGAAAAATGCGGCGAGGAACGCGAGTGATTTGAACATGGGTTGCCTTTCAGGGCGGTTAAATGCCCGACCATCTTATCCGAGGGCGAAGGTTGTGTTAAGGTCGGCGGATAAAGGAATTTTGCGCGATGTTTCCAGAAGTGGATGAAGTGCGGCAGCGGCTTGCGAATTTTACCGGCGATTACTGGATCGCGGGCGGATGGGCTGTTGACCTGCGCCTTGGCCACCAAACGCGCCGCCACAAAGACATCGAAATCGCCATCGACCGGCGCGAACAACGGCTGCTGGTGGATTTGGCGGGGCTGTCGCATATCGAATACGCGCATAGCGGGCAGATGTTCCGCTGGGGCGGCGAGGGGCTGCGATTGCCGATACACGAACTCTATGCCTATTTCACCGATGGTTTCGTGCTGGAGGTGTTGTTGAACGAATTCGACGGCGATGACTGGATATACCGCCGCAACGGTCATGTGAAACTGGAATATACAAGGTTTGCGAGCGGCGAGGCTTTGCCCGCTATCGTCGTCCTGTTGTATAAATCGAAAAGCCCACGCCCGCAGGACGAACAGGATTTTGAATCGCTGCTGCCGAAACTGGATGCGGGCGACAGGCTGTGGCTGCGCGAGGCGATTGCGCGCGATTATCCGCGCCACCACTGGATTGCGGCATTAAAGGAAAAAGCATGACGGCACAGGAAATCAGGATCGCCGCTTTCGGCGCGCTCAATCCCGACAGTTACGATGAATTCGCAGCACGGCTGGCGGATGCTGCAAAGGGCAGTAATTATAAATTATCATCGGCAGCGCCCTATCCGAATGTGCAGGCGGTGTCGCAGCCGGGACGCCCCTTGCGTGCCGAAGCGTTGCAAGACCCTGCGAAAAAGGAAGAATTATTCGCCGCCGTCGCGGGCGACGGGCTCGCCATCGGCGCGGGTGACGCGCAAATTCTGGTCATGCCCTGCATGTCGATGATCGGTTTCCATGACGGCGTGGAAAAGGCGCTCGGCCGCAGAATCCTCCGCCTGTCGGATGCGCTGGTGGCGCAGTACAAAGACGTTGCGCAGCTGGGCGTCATCCATATGCGCCCCGCGAAACAACGGATTGTCGAACTGTTTGGCAGCAAGGCCGTCACACCTAACGACGCGCAGGCGGAAAAGTTGTTGGCAGCCGAGGAAGAAGCAAAGCGTGCGGGCAATTCAGCACCCGTCGAAGCCGTGATGCGCGACATCGTCCTCGACTGGAAAGCCAAAGGCATCACCGAGATTTTATTCGCGCGCGCCGATGCGCCGAAGGCCAAACATGGAAACGCCGGGACTGTGCCCGGCGTGACCATTCTCAGTTATTTCGATATCCTTGCAGCATATACGGCGCAGGAAATGGCCAAGATCAGTTAACCTGCTCGCCATTTGCCTTCAGCGTGACGGGTACGTTGCCGCGCAGGCCTTTGGAATAGGGGCAGACCTTGTCGGCTTCCTTCACCAGTTCCGCCGCTTCCGCCTTGTCGAGCGAGGGCAGCAGCACATTGAGCGTGACAGCCAGCGAAAACCCCTTGTCATCCTGGTTCAGCGCAACTTCGGACTGGATCGAGATCGCGCCGGTTTCCAGTTTTTTCTGGCCCGCGACGAAGCCGACCGCGCCCGCGAAGCAGGCAGCATAGCCGACGGCGAATAATTGTTCGGGGTTGGTGCCGGTCCCCGTGCTGCCGGGGCGGGACAGCGTTACGGACAGTTTTTTGTCGTCGGTTTCACCCGTGCCTTCGCGGCCGCCGGTGACGTTCGCATGTGCAGTATACAGTACAGGCATTTTAACACTCCCTTTGGTTGTTACGTTTATTTGCTTATCTTCGCGGCTTTTTGGATATAGGCCGAAAAACCGGGATCTTCACCCACCAGCAGCCCCGGCAGCGCGGCGCGGAAATCGTCGCGGCGGCACCAGACCTGGATGTAATCTTCCCATGTCGCCCATAGACGCTTCGTCTGGCGGTCCATGTGTTCTTCGTAGACAAGGATATAGGCGCGCTCGAACAGCGCGACAAGCATGTCGAAAATAATAGATTTGCGCTCTTTTTGTTCCGCCGACAGTTTTTCGTCAGGGATATGGCCGGTCATCAGCTGGAGGTCGGCGTTCATGATGAGAAGGTTGTTGAACTTGGCGTATTCCTCCGCCAGTTTCTGGTACAGCTCCTCGTCCTCCTGCTGGCGTTCCTTCCAGTTGTCGTACATCAGCATCACGATCGCGTAGGGCAGGCCGATGACGGTGATGACGTAGCTCGCCAATTCCCATGCCTGCAATGTCTGTTCGTTCATGCGTGTTTCTTTCCAAGTAACGGGCGCAGCGCAAGGAAGCCCAGCAGCGACAGCACCGAAAACACCGCGCCCGCAGCGAAGGTAATCACAGGGCCGTGGGCGCTCCACAGGTAACCCGCGATGACGCTCGCCGCCAGCAGCGCGATGCCGGTCACGAAATTGTAAACGCCGAAGCCCGTGTCGCGCAAGTGGGCGGGCACGCTGTCGGCGATATAGGCGGTGATAATGCCTTGCGTCAGCCCCATATGGAGCCCCCACAGGCCCGCGCCGATAAATACCAGCACAGGCGTATTTGCATAGGCCAGCACGATATCGGCCAGCACCAGCGTCGCAATCCCCGCCACCAGCAACCCCTGCCGCCCGATTTTATCCGACAGCGCGCCGACCGGCCATGCCGACAGCGAATAGACCGCATTCATCGCAATCAGAATGGCAGGCGCGAAAGCGACGCCAAGGCCGATATTGTCGCCGCGCAGAATCAGGAATGCCTCCGAAAACCGCGCCAGCGTCAGGATGGAGGCAACGAAAGTCACGACCCAAAAGATCGGCGACAGCAATTTCAGCTGGCTGCGTCGCAAGGGGAAGGGTTTCTTTTCGGTCGATGCCGCGCGCGCCGGTTCCTTGATGGCGAAAATAATGATCAGCAGCACGAACAGCGCGGGAATGACCGCCGCCCAGAACACGAAACGATAATCGTTGAATGTCCAGATCATCAGCAGCATGGCGATGAGCGGTCCCAGGAACGCGCCCAGCGTGTCCATCGATTGACGCAGCCCATACGCCGCGCCGCGCATGGGCTCCGGCGTCACATCGGCGAGGAATGCGTCGCGGGGCGCGACGCGGATGCCCTTGCCGATGCGGTCGATAAAGCGCGCGGTCAGCACGGTTGCGAAACTGTCGGCGAGCGGGAAGAGGGGCTTGGTGACGGTCGCAAGGCCGTAGCCGAGCAGCAATAAAGGTTTTCGCTTGCCGATCCAGTCGCTGATCGCGCCGGAAAATATTTTGACGATCGACGCGGTCGCCTCCGCAATCCCTTCCAGTATGCCGACCGACAGCGCCGATACGCCCAGCACGCCGGTCAGGAATAGCGGCAGCAGGCTGTGGATCATCTCGGACGAGATATCCATGAACATGCTGACGAAGCCGAGCGCATAGACGCCCTTTGGCATGGTGTTGCGCGACATTTTGTAAACCTTTGGCGGCCATGTTAGGGCTTTTATCGGCGGGTGGAAAGGCTATACTGGCAGCCTGTTTTATGGGTGTTTCATGCAGCGTATCGTTATCCTCGGATGCACCGGTTCCGGCAAGACCACTTTCGGAAAAAAACTCGCCGCCAAACTGGGCTGCGAGGCCGTCGATCTTGACGAATTGCACTGGCTCCCCAACTGGCAGACGCGCGATGTAGACGAGTTCCGCGCCCGCGTGCGCGAAAAATCGCAGATGGATAAATGGGTCATCATGGGCAATTATTCGAAAACCCGCGACATGACCTGGCCCTATGCCGATACCTTTATCTGGATCGACCTCCCGTTTTTCACGGTGTTCCGCCAGCTGCTGTCGCGCTCCATCCGCCGCGCGCGCGACAAATTGCTGATCTGCAACGGCAATACCGAAACATGGCGAAAACTTTTCTCATCCGACAGCATTATGGTCTGGATGCTGAAAACCTATGGCAAGCGCAAAAAAGAATATGGCGAGATTTTCAAGGCTGGAAATGTCGGCAGCGTTACCTATATCCGTCTGCGCAGCCATGCCGAGGCTGACGCTTTCCTGCACAACCTGAAACCGTAAGAGCAATCAAATGTCCGTGCCTTTGTTTACCCCCATCACCTTCCGCGGCCTGACCATCCGCAACCGCATCGGTGTCTCGCCCATGTGCCAGTATTCGAGCCAAGACGGTTTTGCGAATGACTGGCATCTGGTGCATGTCGGCTCCCGCGCGCTCGGTGGTGCGGGCATGGTCATCATGGAAGCGACGGGCGTCACGCCCGAAGGGCGCATCACGCCGCTCTGCCACGGCATTTGGAAAGACGCGCATATCGACATGCTGAAGCGCATCACGGCCTTTACCATCGGCCATGGCGCGGCCATCGGCATCCAGCTGGCCCATGCGGGGCGCAAGGCCAGCATGGCGGCACCGTGGGAAGGTGGCAAGCGGTTAAAAAAACCCGAAGGCGGCTGGACGACCATCGCCCCCTCACCGCTCGCCTTTTCGCCAGATATGGAAGCGCCCCATGAAATGAGCCTCGATGACATCAAAAAACTGAAGGATGATTTCGTCGCAGGCGCGCGCCGCGCGGTGCAGGCGGGCTTTCAAATTCTCGAAATTCACGGCGCGCATGGCTACCTGCTGCATGAATTCTATTCGCCGCTGTCAAACAAGCGCACCGATGAATACGGCGGCACCGAAGAAAACCGCTTCCGCCTGATCTGCGAAATCGCCCGCGCGATCCGCGCTGAAATTCCACAGCAGGTGATTCTTGCCGTGCGTCTCTCCTGCTCCGACTGGCAGGACGGCGGCGTGACGATTGACGACACTGTGCGGCTTTCCGCCGCGCTGAAAAAGGAGGGCGTCGATTTCATCGATTGCTCCTCGGGCGCGCTGACGCCGGACGGAAAAATTCCGGTCGGCCCGAATTACCAGGTGCCGTTTGCCAAGGCGATCAAAGACAAGGCCGCGATCCCCACCGCCGCCGTCGGCATGATCAACGAGCCCGCGCAGGCAAACGACATCATCAAATCGGGCGAGGCCGATATGGTATTCCTTGCCCGCGCCATGCTGCGCGATCCGTACTGGCCGCTCCATGCCGCGGATGTGCTGGGCGCCGAAATGGACGTGCCGGTGCAATATTTGCGCGGCTACCGCTCCGAACAACTGGCCCGCCCGCGCCAGAAAAAGGCCGGCTGATGCAGGCGAATCCCAGCATCCGCCTGTTTACGCCGGATGAATGGCCGCTCTATAAAACGGTGCGGCTGAAAGCGCTTCAATCAGACCCGAAAGTTTTCGGCTCCAGCTACGCCCGCGAAGAACCGCGCCCCGATGCCGAATGGCGGCAGGCGCTGGAGCGCAAGGACATGGCCGTCTTCGGCATCTTCGACGGCGAACAAGTGATCGGCATGACCGGCGTCGTCATCGACAAGGATGACCCAACCATCGCGAAACTCTGGGGCTCATGGCTGGCACCTGAATGGCGCGGCAAGGGCGTGTCGGAAGACATGTACCGCGCCCGTATCGACTGGGCACGCGAACACGAAACGGCCAAGAAAATCGTCGTCGCGCACCGCGCCTCGAACATCGCCTCGAAAAAAGCCAACCATAAACACGGTTTCGTCATGACGGGATCTGCGCCGCATTTGTGGCATGACGGCGTGACCGAGGACGAGGTTTTCTATGAGTTGGTGCTAGAGGATTAAGTCTACTTGATCTCGATGCGCTCGCTGAATTCGAGTGTCTCGAGCCTGCGGCCCAAGCGGACGCGGATGATCCATTCGCCCGGCTCCGAAAAACGGTAGTTCGCGACGAGCTCGCCTTTCTCCGTCTCTTTAAGGGTCATGGCTGTTTCATCGCCGCCTGACGCTTTTTTTACAAAAGCCTCTTTCGACGTCAGCGCGATGGGGCCGCGCAGATCGACCGTCGTGACGCGGAATGAATAGCTGCCGTTTTCTTCCTTGCGGTAGGCGATCTCCCCGCGCCAGGTGGGGCGGGAAAAATATTTCCAGTCATCGGCATGGTCTGAAAATTCCACCGGCACACCGGGGCGGCTTGCATCCGGTGCCGCCTTGGAAACGGCGGGAACAGGCGGGGTGTAGTAAAACACATATACGGCATTCGCCACCGCCAGCACCAGCAGGACGAAGAGGATAAACCGGATAAAGAAGCGGCTGCCGCTTTTTGCGCTCAAGACAAACTCCAAACAGGGAATGCGCCGATTTTGCGACTGCCGTGGCCCGAAAGCAAACGAAATATCAAGTCATTGAAATCTATAACCATTTCAGCCGCCTGAAAACGACGATCTGCACAACGGCGATGATGAGGGCGATGCCGCAGGCGCTCAGGAATGCCTCGGGATGGTCTGCCCCCGGGATGCCCTTGACGTTCATGCCCAGCAGCCCGCTGAAAAAGCTGAGCGGCATGAAGATCGCGGTGATGACGGAGAGGATGTAGAGGTTTTTGTTCAGCTTGCCGGAGAGGGCGCTCTGCAATTCGTCCTGCAGGATGTTCGCGCGGTCACGCAATGCTTCGAGATCTTCGAGGTAGCGCATCATGCGGTCGTTGTTGTCCTGCATCAGCCATTTGTCGGCGGGCAGCATCCAGCCCTGCTGCGAGAATTGCAGGCGGTTGAACACTTCGCGCTGCGGGGCGATATGGCGGCGGAACAGGGTCGCCTGCTTGCGGATGCCGGCGATATCGTTGCGCAAATGCGCATCCGGGTTTTCGAGGCTTAAGGCCTCCAGCCGGTCGGTCGTATTCTCCAGCTCCTGCAGTGCCGGCTCGATGCCGTCATTGAGGCTGGAGCAGAGCATGGCAACGAATTCGCCCACGCGCTTGGGCCCCCGCCCGTGGCGCAGACGCTCGTCGAGGTCGGCGATGGTTTTCGATTTGCGGCGGCCGATGCTGACGATGAGGTTTTCGGTGATCCAGAGGCGCACGGAAACCAGATCCTCCGGCGCGGGGCCCGGGTTGAAATTGATCCCGCGCAGCATCAACAGCGAATAACTGCCTTGTTCTTCCAGCCTCGGGCGCATTTCCTCCGCCAGCATCGTTTTTACGATGACGGGGTCGAGATGCAGCTGCTCTCGCAGGAATTTCTTGGCGTCGGCATGGCGGCCATTCAGGTGAATCCAGATCAGGCGCTTGTCGTCGGGCTTGATCGAGGCGAGGTCGACGACCTCGGCGGAACCTTTGCCGTCAAGCGCGTAGGAGAGCAGGCATGCCTTGGTTTCTTCCATCGCTTACACCTTGGCCGTATCGGGCAGTTTGTCCGGCGGCGGTGCGGCTTCGGCGGGCGGCGCGTTTTCTTTCTCGGTCGTTTTGTAAGACGACTCGCGCGGCGAATGCGGCATGCCGATTTTTTCCTCGTTGAACTTGCGCCAGACGGAGAACAGGATTTCGCTTTGCGTCGTAATGCGTTTTTCGCGGATATCGGCGACCCAGACATTGAGCGAGAAGGTGACAGCCAGGTCAGTGAAGCCTGTCAGCATGCAGGTAGGTGCAGGCGAGGCAAGGCAGCGCGGATGCGACCGCGCAACCGACAGCATCACTTCGCGCGCGCGGTCGAGGTCGGTGCCATAGGCGACGTTGATCGGCAGGCGCAAGAGCCCGCGCGCGTCGGAGAGCGTCCAGTTGACGACGCGCTGGGTGATGAAATCCTCGTTCGGGATCATGATTTCGCGGGAATCGAAAGCTTCGACCAGCGTATAGCGCGCGCCGGTTTTTTTGACGATGCCGGAGACGTCGCCATTCGCCATCTCGATCATGTCGCCGACCTCCACGGAACGCTCCAGCAACAGGATCATGCCGCTGATGAAGTTGGAGGCGATTTTCTGCAGGCCGAAGCCGAGCCCCACGCCGACCGCGCCGCCGAAGATGGCAAAGGCGGTGAGATCGATGCCGATGGTCGACAGCGCGAACAGTGCCGCCACGACATAAACGCCGATGCGTCCCAGCGACAGGAACAGCTGGCGCGTGGACGGGCGCAGATAGCGGATTTTTTGCAGCGACAGTTCCATGCCGCGGATGACGGTGCTGGCAAGCCACATCAAAAGGATGATGCTGACGACGAATTTGACGGCCTGATAGGCTGAGAGCTCGATCTTGCCAATGGAGAAGGTCGTGTCCTGCGCGGCCTTCACGATATCGCCCAGCAGGTTGGTCAGGGACAGGAAAGCGAAGAACAGCGCGATCACGGCGGCAATCAGCGTCTTGCCGCGGCTATGGGTCAGCGAATAGACGGCGGCAAGACCCAGCCAGCCGAAACACAGCACGCGCACGATATGGCGCATGGTTTCATCGACGATCAGGCCTTTCTTGCCGATCAGCGCCGCGCCCACGATCAGGACGATCAGGTTGACCACGGGGCCGATCAAGGGGATCAGGCGGCGGTAGAGCTTGGCGGAGGATTTTTCCTTGTCCGGCAGCGATTTCCAGTGCGATTTCGCCGCCCAGAAGAACAACAGGCCGATCACGGGCGCGCCCAGCACCCACATCAGGGCGAGCTTGTTTTCAGAGCTGAGCGTTTGCAGAAATTCCTCGATCATCTTCACATTATTCCCTATTTCCACGCCGTTTCCAATGTTTGCGGACAGGAAACGCAGCATAAAAAGAATTCGGGTGCGGGCGAAAAAAAGGCGGGTTAGGATAAAACCATGAGCAATGCTGACCTTATGCAAAATCTGAAGTTGCGTGAAGCGACCGAGAACGATATTCCGGCGCTGGACGGCATCGCTGCCGCCATGCGCGCCACGCATGAGGCTGGATATTTCGCGCGCAGCCTGCGCGAAGGCCGCACCGTTTTGCTAGCGGAACAGGCGGGCGCGGCGGTCGGTTATGTGCAGGTGAACTGGAAACCGAATTATGTGCCGTTCCGGCGGTTGAACATCCCCGAAATACAGGACCTGAACGTCGTGCCGGCGGCGCGGCAACAGGGCATCGGCGACGCCATGGTCGCGGCCTGCGAAAACCTTGCCCGCGAAAAGGGGCATGAGGATATGGGGATCAGCGTCGGGCTCTATGCCGGATACGGAGCGGCGCAGCGCTTATACGTACGGCGCGGTTATGTGCCGGATGGCGCGGGTATTTCCTATGACGATATGCCGGTGACAGCGGGTGAAATGCGCGCGGTTGACGACCTGCTAACCCTTAAACTTGTGAAAAGCCTTGGCCAAGGGTGACCCTGACATTACGCCCGAACTGCTTTTGCATGCCTATTCGATTGGCGTGTTCCCGATGGCGCGCAGCAGAAGGGCGCGGACCATTGAATGGTACGACCCGCCGGCGCGCGGCATCCTCTCCATCGATAAATTGCACGTGCCGTCGCGGCTGCGCCGCACGATACGGCAGGCCCCGTACCGCATCACATTCGATCGCGCCTTTCGCGCCGTCATGACCGGCTGTGCCGATGCGCGTCCCTATACATGGATCAACGATAAAATCATCAATCTGTATACGCAGCTGCATGAAGCAGGTTTTGCGCATAGCGTCGAAGCGTGGCGCGGCGAAGAGTTGGTGGGCGGCGTCTACGGTATTTCGATAGGCGGCGCGTTTTTCGGTGAGAGCATGTTTTCGACCGCAACCGATGCCAGCAAGATCGCGCTCGTCTACCTTGTGGCGCGGCTGTGGCGGCAGGGGTACAAGCTGCTGGATACGCAGTTCGTCAACGAACACCTCACGCAATTCGGTGTCATGGAAATCAGCCGTGACGATTATCACGCGCGGCTTGCGGCGGCGATTGAACTGCCGGTCGTGTTTGACGATCAGTCTTCGGGATTTGCTTCCGGCGCTGTTTCGCCCGCGCCGTCCTCGAACGATCCGGGCAACTGGTCGACCGGCGGCATGGGCGCGGGTTTCAGCAGTGGCGCTTTTTCGCCGGCAACCGGCGCGCCTGCTGGCGCTGCGGGGGATGCCGTGGCGGGCTTATCCATTTCATCGGTTTCGGGCGATGCTTCGGTATCGACGACGGGTTCGTCGTCGGGCGTTGCGGGCTTGCCGTCCTCTTCGGGCGCATGTGTCGGCGCCTTTTCGGACGAGAAAACTTCGGCCGGTTTCGCGGCGGTTGCCGCATTTTTGCATTCCATCACCCAGACGTCGTAGACCGGATGGTCCATGGCCGACAGCGACGGGTTGGAGGCGAACATCCAGCCGCTGAAAATCCATGTCGAATCTTTTTCCGACGGCTTGCGCTCCCAGATCTGCATAAAAGCCGCGCTTTCGGGGCGGTCGAGCGGCGAGGCGCGCTTGCAGGACCGCACCTTGATGAACAGCGAATTGCCGAACTTGACGGTTTTATCGACGGGAATTTCAAAGGTATGCGTGCGCGCCGACAGCTTGTCGATCGTGCGCATGACGACGATCGAGGTGTTTTCCATTTTCCGAGGAGCCGCAACAGCAACGGTGCTGAGGCAGACAATCGCAGCGGCAAAAATGGAAAAGCCTTTCAGCATCAGGGATGGGTTTCCTGCGCGGGTGCCGTTTGCTCGGGAGCGGGAGCAGGGGCGGGCGCTTCGGGGGTTGCAGCTGCATCTTCCTTGTCGCCGTCTTTGTCCTTCGTCAGGCTGAAGATCACCTGGCCGAGAAGCTGCTCGAGGCTCGCGGTCGATTGCGTGTATTCGATGCGGCCGCCGTTTTTCAGCATATCGTCTTCGTTGCCGGGCTGCAGCGTCAGGAATTTTCCGTCCAGCAGGCCTGCGCTCACGATCACGGCGGAGCTGTCGACGGGCAGCTTGATCTGTTCGTCCACGCTCAAATGAACGATGGCGCGGTAGGTTTCCTTGTTGAGCTCGAAGCCCAGCACCTGCCCGACCTTCACGCCGCCGATGCGCACGGGCGCGCCGGCGTCGAGGCCGTCGATGCGGTCGAATTCCGCCACCAGCTGATAGCCGGATGCCGGCGCGATATCGGTCGCGCGGTAAAAGAAGAACATGAAGGCGCCTGCGACCAGCAGTACGACGGCACCCAGGACCGTTTCAGCCATATTTCTTTGCATATGTTTTCTCCGTTATTCCGGCGGCTGCCATGCCGTGATGTCGCCGCTCGATGCTGCGCGGTTGCCGCCCTTCAGCGTATGGCCGGGGGGCAGGTAAGCGTTCGGCGTGCCCGTCTGGTTCGGCAGATGCGGCAGCTGCCATGATTTGCGGTTGCGGTTGTCCAACGGCGGCACCTTGTCGGTCTGGCTGTGCAGCCAGCCATGCCATTCGGGGGGCACATTCGATGCTTCGGCATCGGCGACATACATCACCCAGCGGCGCTGGCGCTTGCTGCCTTTGCGCGGCTTGGCAGAATAATATTTGTTGCCGAACTGGTCCTTGCCGACGAACTGGCCGCGCAGGCTGGTATGCAGCAGCATCTGGATATTGCTGAGAACGCCGAATATGGAAAGTTTGGCCATGTTTTCGCCTTCATAGAATCTTGAGTTCAATAAATACGCCCTGCGGTCGGGGGGGCGCAACTTTTTTCTCGAATGAAAACAGCATGAAAACGGCAATTGATAAGGCAGGGGCAATTGTGTCACATTATCGCCCAAGCCCCCTAAGCCTCTTTCGATTGAATATACTGATATTCCAATAGGTTAACTAATGCATGTGCCGCGGCTGTATACCCGGATGGATGCCGACCCCGTAAAAGGGGTGGCGCAGCGCATTCATCAGGACGGCGACTTCGCCGAATATGCCGTGCCCGCCTTCTGGGGCCGCAGCGCCGCCGAGGTGCTGGTCGAGCAGGTCTTTTGCAAGACGGCGATCCCGGCACTTTTGAAACCGGTGCCGGAAGACGGCGTGCCGCAGTTCCTGTGGCGGCGCGAACCCGATGAATCGGGCCTCGACGGCATTTCCGCCGAATGGCGCTTCCGGCATGAACGCGATTTCCGCGAATGCTTCGCACGCATCGCGGGCGGGCTTTGCTATCACGGCTGGAAAGCGGGATTGTTTGATTCCGAAGACGACGCCCGCAGTTTCTACGATGAATTCCGCCACATCCTGCTGCACCAGATCGCGCTGCCGGAAATCGCGCTGCTGGCGACGGCCGGACTCGACTGGGCTTACGCGCTGGATACTGCCTTTATTCCTGCCGCGCGCATCGCGGGATTTTCGGATGCGCTGTTCGGCGAAAACGCGAGCGGCGCGGGCATCGCGGTTGCCTCCGACAGCCCGCAGAAAAATATCCTGCGTCGGCTGAAAGTCTTGGGCGAGCGTCAGGCACTCGACGGCGGCGTAAAGAAAATTTCCGTGACGCTGCCCGTCGAAAACGCGGACAGCCCTGCTTTCGTTGCGCTCAAGCGCCAGTCCGATATCGCGACCGTCGCGCAGGAAGTGGGTGGCAAAACGCTCGAGGCCGCGCTGCATCATGTGATGGATGCCTGCGACCGTGATTCAGTATTCGGCTTCGACCCCGAACATAATTTGACACTGCGTCAGGCCATGATGGATGCACGCCGCGCCGGTGTGCCGGAAGCGCCATTGCGCATGGCCGTCCATGCCGCGCAGCAGGGCGCGGAAGAGATCGACCTGTTCTCGAACGCCGAAGAACCCGCTGCACCGCAAATCTCCACGACGCTGTCCGTTCCCGATGAATTCATCGAAAGCGCACTGACCGGCCACGGTTTCCTGCTGCGCGATGCGGGCGAGGCGAAGACGCATTATCCCGCCGAAAAACTCTGGAACGGCATCGCCGATGCTGTCTGGGCAACCGGCGAACCGGCGATTTTGTTCCGCGACAGCACGGCTGCGGCCTCCGCCTTCCAGACCTCGGCGCCGCTCGCCGTCAGCGGGCAGGGGGGCGTCGTGTTCCTGCATGATACCGCTGCGCCCGCCGCGACGCTGCAACTGCTGAAATTCGCCAACCGTCAGGGCGGCATGCTGATTGATGCGGAAAAACTGCAGCATACCGTCAAAATCCTCATGATCGCGCTAGAGGCTTCGTTCAGCTTCGCGCCGCTGCCGGAAAAGGCTGTCACCTATCGCCCGGTTTCCATCGGCATGTCCGGCCTTTCTGCTCTTCTGATGGGCAATATGCTGCCCTATGACAGCGATGCCGGCCGCGCGACTGCCGCGCTGGTTGCAGCCCTGATGTCGGGCGCGGCGCATGAGGCCTCCGCCGAAATCGCCGTCGCGACAGGCGCTTTTGCGGGCTTCGAGCCGATGCACAAAGATTACCTGCAGGCCGTAAAAGACAAGATGAGCGCCGTCGCCGGTACGTCCTACATGCAAAAGGGCTTGTCCCGCCGACCCGCCGAATTGAAATCATCGCTCTGCCCTGACCAATCATTGGTTGAGGCCGTGAAGGGTGCATGGGCGCGCGCCTATGCGCTGGGCCGCGAAAAAGGATTCCGGCACGCGCATCTGACCGCGATGGATACCGATGAATCGCTGCAGGCCTTGCTGGGCGGCCAGACGCGCGATATCGCGCCGGAAGCGTCGCTGGTACGGTTTGAGGGTTATTTCGCCGATGGCAACGACGCCGCCGAAATCTACGGCAAGAAACTCAATCCAATGGCGGCGCAGGCCTTGCAGAAAATGGGCTTCAATGCGTTTGAGCGCGATGCGATCAGCTTTTACGCGGTCGGCCACGGCACGCTGCTGGATGCCCCCGGCATCAGCCATGCGGAATTGAAAGCCAAAGGTTTCCATCAGGCCGCGCTCGATGCGCTCGAAGTTGCCCTCCGCACCGCGCAGCATATCCGCTATGCCTTCAACAAATGGACGCTGGGCGAAGATTTCTGCCGTCATATGCTGGGCTTCACCGCCCATGAACTCAGCAGCGGCACGTTTGACATGCTCACCGCGATGCGCTTCACCGAAGACGAAATCGAAGCCGCAAACCTCTACTGCTGCGGCGCGATGACGCTCGAGGGCGCGCCGCACCTCCTGCCGAAACACCTGAGCATTTTCGACTGCCTGACGCCGTCCGGCTCCGGCGTGCGCCGTATCACCCCCGAGGCACAAGTGCGCATGCAGGCGGCGGTCGAACCGTTCCTGTCCGGCACCGCCTGCCACACGGTCGAGCTCGGCCATTACAGCGCCGTCGATGATATCCAGAAACTGCTGCTGCTCGGCTGGGAACTCGGCATCAAGCGCATCCAGCTCTATCGCGACGGCTGTTCGCTGCTGCATGCGGTCGCGCTACCAGTCGCCGAAGACAACGGCGAACAGGTCGAAGAACAACAATCGATTGTCCCCCTGCGCCGCCGTATCCGCGTCGCATCTTAAGGTCATCTTATGGCTGACACTCTCGAATATTCCTATAAGGTCAACGTCAAGAAAATGGGGCTGCTGATCCCCGTCATCGCGGGGCTTGCCCTTTTCATGGCGCATCTTGGGATGACGAATGACCGCGGGTTGATCCTGTTTCACGCCATTCATCTGGACGTGGAAGACGCCAAGATTTTCTACTGGTGCATGTCAGCCATACTCGGTCTGGCGGCGGGTGCCTGTATCGTTGCCGTCATCACGCAGTTGAATGCCGGTGATGCGACGGTGCTGCGCGTCGCCGATGACGGATTCACTATTCCGGTTGGATTTTTTGAAAAGCGGATGGAATTCGTGCGCTTTTCCGATATTACAAAACTCACGATGATGTCGGTGAACGGGCAGAACTACCTTGTTATCCGGCATATGGGCGGCAAGATCAGCCTGCAGCAGCAGGCGATGGAAAATGCTGCGGCCTATGATGCCGTGACGTCCGCGATCTACGCGCGCAGCCCCCATCTTGTCGTCGATAAAACCTGATTATTCCGTGACCGGCTGTTTCGGCTTGAAGCGCGCAGTGGCGGGTGCGGCGACGCTGCCGGTGACGCCCTTGGCAAGCGGCTGGTAAATTGCGGCTTCGGCGGCCTCGATCGTTTTCAGGCTCTCGGTTGCGCCGAATTCCTGCGCCAGGTCGCGCGCGCGTTTCTGCTTGTTGTCGTCCAGCATCACATTTGCGTTCAGCCCGATATATTTCTCGACCAGCTTCTGGTCATTTTTCACCGCCGCTTCCATCAGCGCACTGCGGCCTTCTGCATCCTGCGCATCCAGCCCTGCGGTCGGGTACTGCGTGATGACGTCGATCGTTTCATGCTTGCCGGGCAGCTTGGTCGCCCAGATCAGGGGCGTCACGCCGTCGTCGCCGGTCAGTGAAAAATCCGCACCTGCATCGCCCAGCGACTTGGTCGTCGTGACCAGCCCGTCCTGCGCCGCGAAATAGGCGGCGGTGCGGCCTTTGCTGTCCTGTTGGTTGACGGGCGTTTTCGCGTTGATGAGGACGAGATTGATTTGTTCCGGCTGATGCTCGCGCACCGACACCATCAGCGCGGTCTGCTGGAAATTATTCACGAGGGTGACATCGGCCTGCTTCTCGATCAGCAGCTTCACGGCATCCAGATGCCCTTCGCGTGCGGCCAGATGCAGGGGGGTGTCGTTATTGGTCTGGCGGGCATTAATATTCGCGCCCTTTGCCAGCAGGTCGACGATTTTGTCGGTTTCGCCGAATTCGGCCGCGCTCAGCAGCTGGCGGTCGAGGCTTTCCGTGTTGTCATTCGCGGGCGCGGCTGCAGTGTTGAACGGCGTGCTGGCCATGTTTGCTGATTCCCCTATCCCCATTATCGCCTGCAAGGCTGCCGATTCTGCCGGTTCTTGCTCTGTCAGGCTGCCCGCTATCATATACGAAGCGGTTACAGGATGCAATAATTATGGTAATAACGGGAACTTTTCCGCACGCCGTCAAAAAAACCAATAAAAAACAATCATCTGGCTTATCTTTTACGCGTTAAGACGAAATTCATAATCTGTTAATATATAACTGGGATACTGAGAATAGATGACTGGATTGTGACGGATAGGAGGTAATGGACATGGGCCACGAAGAAAAATTCCCCGATGGCGACGCCTGGGCCGCGACCATTACCGACGATTTCAAGAGCAAGGCAACGCGCCAGACCGAGATGCCGCTGTCATCCATCACGCCGGCCAACAGCCGGTCCAAGACGTCTTATGAAACCTTCGCCAATCTCGACCTTACCAAGCTGGGTCTGTAGCACTCATAAAGATTGAACGGATAAACACGCTCCTTTAGGCTGACCGCCAAAGGAGCTTTTTCATGCCGAAGATCAACGACCGCCTTGCCGCACTCAACATCACGCTGCCACAGCTGGTGCCGCCGGTGGCGAACTACGTGCCCTTCACCATTTCGGGCAACACGCTTTATATCTCCGGCCAGCTGCCGATGGCGGCGGGACAGTTGAGCAAAGGTTTGCTGGGCAAGGATACGTCGGTCGAGCAGGGCGCTGCCGCCGCGCGCATCTGCGCCATCAACATCATCGCGCAGGCATCCGCCGCGCTGAATGGCGACCTTGACCGCGTGACGCGCTGCCTGCGCTTGGGCGGTTTCGTCGCCTCGGCGCCGGAATTCTTCGACCACCCCAAAGTCATCAATGGCGCATCCGATTTGATCGTGGAAGTTTTCGGCGATGCGGGCAAGCATGCGCGCGCGGCGGTCGGCGTTTCCGCGCTGCCGCTCGGTGCGTCGGTCGAGGTCGATGCGATTTTTGAAATCAAGTAAGGGTTCTTGCGATGACGGGGATTTTCTGCGCGATTGACGCTGGCAATATGCAAGATGCGCAAGACATGGTGCGCAAACTCTCCCGCATCGATATCGGCATCAAGATCGGCCTTGAGCTCTTCGTCGCCGAGGGCCCGTTTTGCATGGAGCGGTTGCGGGAATTGAAGGGCGGCGAGACGCCGGTTTTCCTCGACCTGAAACTGCATGACATCCCCAATACAGTCGCAGGCGCGGTGCGCGCCGCCGTGCGCTGCCGTGCGGATTTCATCACAATCCATACCTCCGGCGGCACGGCCATGATGCGCGCTGCGATCGAGGCCGCGCAGGATGCTGCCGCCCAACTCAACTGCCCGCTGCCCGCATTGCTCGGCGTGACGGTGCTGACGCATATGGATGACGCCGACCTTGGGCGTCCGATCACACAAGCTGCCGACCCCGCGAAAGTCGCGCAGGACATCCTCGACAGCCTGAAACGCAAGGCGGCCTAATCTTCATCCTTGGGCAATTCGGACAGTGCGATGATCGCATCCGCGATCTCGTCATGCCCCTTGGTCACCGCCCACATCAGTGCCGAGAAACCCCGCTTGTCGCGGATATTGGTGTCGGCACCGCTGCGCAGCAAGCCCATCGCTTTTTGCAAATCGGGCTCGTCCTTGCGCAGTTCCGTCAGCAGCAGAATGCCCATGCCTTCCGGTGACAGCGGAATCATCAGCGCAGCTTTGTTGAAGAGAATATTCGTGGGCATGGAAAAGTTTAACCCGCGCGGCGGAACCTTGCAACCGCAGGGGCGGCGATGCCCTTGCCGATCACGGCGGTTTTCGCCAGCGTGACGTTATATTGCGCCGCGGCGGCCGTCAGGGTCTTGATCGCCGCTTCTTCGCCGTTCATTTTCAGGTATTCTCGATCAGCGCTTTCGCGGCATCGTAATGCCCCTCCATCGCCGCGTGCATAAGGGCGTTCCAGCCATGACGGTCGGTGCGCATCAGGTCGTCGTCCTTCGCCGCAATTTCTTTAACGCTGTCGGTGAAGCCGCGCCGCGCTGCAATCATCAGCGGCGTGCGGCCTTGGTCGCCGCGCTGGTTCAGGTCTGCGCCATATCCCAGCATGCTTCGCACATCATCAATATCCTCATCTTGGCCGTTCAGCACCTTGATCAGGTCCTGCCCCAGATAGGCGGGCAGCATGATCATGTGCTTTGAAATCTCGTGATAGCCGTTCAGGAAATCGAATGCGGTCTGGTTCAATTCCGGGTGCTGGTATGAGAGGTCTGCGCCCTGTTCGATCAGCCGTTTGACCTTGGGGATATCGACCGGCGTGCCGTCGCCGAATTCCACCTTATATAATTCATCGAACAACTGCTTCGCGAGGCCGGCGGGGTCTGACCCATGCGGCACATCGGGGGCGGCGGCATCGTTGAAATTCGCGGCGGTTTTCATACGGGCTATCCGGCAGATTCTTCTTTTAAAGACCCTATATTGGTACTCCCGTTTGGCGATTATGTCAATAATTGGCAGATTTATGGTAATAATATTGCTTATTATAATGACGAAAATCCGCCACCCATGTTAAAAACGCGACTCTGAACATAAGGTTTAAGCGCATGAACTGGATCACCAACTTCGTCCCGCCCAAGATCAAGGCCCTGATATCCTCGAAAAAGGATGTTCCCGACAACCTCTGGCAGAAATGCCCGGGCTGCGAGGCGATGCTCCACCATCAGGAAATGGTCAAGAACCTGAACGTCTGCCAGCATTGCGGCCACCACCTGCGCATGGCGGTGAAAGACCGCCTGAAAATGCTGTTCGACGATGGCGCCTATACCGAAGCCGAACTGCCCAAAGCGGTGCTCGACCCGCTCAAATTCCGCGACCGCAAGAAATACACCGACCGCCTGAAAGACGCGCAGAACGAAACCGGCCGCAAGGATGCGATCGTAGTCGCGCATGGCACCATCACCGGCCAGCAGGCCGTGATTGCGGCCTTCGATTTCGATTTCATGGGCGGCTCGATGGGTGCGGCGGTGGGCGATGGCCTGATCACCGGCGCGCGCCTCGCGGTGCAGCTGAAAGCCCCCTATATCGTCATCCCCGCATCCGGCGGCGCGCGTATGCAGGAAGGCATGATCTCGCTGATGCAGATGCCCCGCTCCGTCATCGCCGTTGAAACGGTGAAGGAAGCAAAACTGCCCTATATCGTGCTGCTGACCGACCCGACAACGGGCGGCGTCTCCGCATCGTTTGCGATGCTGGGCGACATCCATATCGCGGAACCCGGCGCACAAATCGGCTTCGCGGGCCGCCGCGTCATTCAGGAAACCATCCGCGCCTCGCTGCCCGACGGTTTCCAGACGGCGGAATACCTGCGCGATCACGGCATGGTCGATCTGGTCGTGCCGCGCGGCGAACTGCGTATGCGTATCGGATCGCTCATCCAACTGCTGACGCGCCCCCGCTCCGCCGATGCCGGCGCCCGCAAAAAAGCCAACGGCGCGCAGAAATAGAATTTTGTCAGGGGTGACCCTTTTGCTCGACAAAAAACAATCAATGCCGGAAGAACCGCTGCTGACGGAATGGACCTATTCGCCCGTGCCTGCAGTTGAGGAGGCGGTGAATGCCATCCGCCTGCGCCATATCCCGCTCGCGCCCACGGGCCTTGCGCCGACTCTCCGGATGCTGGAAAAGCTCGGCAATCCCCATCTGAAAATGCCGCCGGTGTTCCATGTGGCGGGCACAAACGGCAAGGGATCGACGCTTGCTTTTTTGCAGGCGATATTCGAGGCAGGCGGGTTGACCGTCCATAAATTCATCTCCCCCCATCTGGTGCGGTTCGAAGAACGCATCATGATCGCGGGCAAGCTGATCGAACCCGGCCATCTGCTCAACCTTATTGCCGAATGTGAAACGGCCAGCCGGGATGAACCGGTGTCGTTTTTTGAATTCTTCACCTGCCTTGCCTTCCTCGCCTGGTCGCGCACACCCGCCGATGCATTGCTGCTGGAAACGGGCATGGGCGGCACGTTTGACGCGACGAACGTCGTGCCAAAAAGCATCGCGATGCTGACGCGCATTTCCTTCGACCATACGCGGCTGCTCGGCACGACCCTGCCCGAAATCGCGGCGAACAAGGCGGGTATCATCAAGGAAAACTGCCCCGTCGTCATCGCACCGCAGATCGGGGAGGGCGTGATGGGCATCTTCCTTGAAAAAGCGGATGCCGAAAATGCCACGGTCAGCCTTGCGGGGCGGGACTGGATGACTGCCGACCACGGCGCGACATTCCGCTATGACGGCAAAGTTTTTAAGGGCGAACTGCCCCGCCCGCAACTGGTCGGTGCGCATCAGGTGATCAATGCGGGTACTGCGATTGCCGCGATTGAAGCCAGCCCCTTCAGCCATCTGGCGACGGAAAGCATCCTTTCCCGCGCGATGCAGAATGTGGAATGGCAGGGCCGTTTCCAGCAGCTGAAAAAGGGTAGTCTTGCCGCGCTGCTGCCCGCCGGTTGGGAGCTGTGGGTCGATGGCGCGCATAACGACAGCGGCGCAGAAGTGCTGGTCGAGCAGGCGAATGCATGGGGAAATGACAAGCCGCTGCATATCATCACGGGCTTCAAACGCCGGAAAGAACCGGACACGTTTTACCTGAAATTCGCCGACCTGCCGCGCACGATTACAGCCGTGGACGGCCAGATCGACGCGCCGATGGTATCCGCCGACGAACTCTGCGATTATCTTGCGAAATCAGGCTTCAAGGATGCGCGGCCTGCGCCCAATCTGGAAAGCGCGCTGCAGTCTCTTGCCTTCCAATTCGACACGCCGCAGCGTATAATTATTACAGGCTCGCTCTATCTTGTCGGGCATGCCCTGAAGATCAACAACGCTTAAAGGATTACCTCACTTGGGTATCGCACGATCCGCGCCGCCGGAGCCGAAAAAAGTCACGCTGCATGGCACTGCCGTGCTGCTCAAATCGGCGCATTTCGAGCATTCCGCCGTTTTCCTGCGCGGCCTCTCCGGCATGGGCAAATCCGATCTCGCCTACCGCCTGATCGACGCCGGTGGCGTCCTGATCTGCGACGACCAGGTCGTGCTGGAGCGCCGTCAGGACAAGATTTATGCCGACAGCGTTGAATCCATCCGCGGGTTGATGGAGGTGCGGGGCGTCGGCCTGCTGCGCTTCCCCGTCACCAATGCCGCGCGTTTGCGTCTTGTGATCGATCTTGTGAAGCGCGATGAAGTGCCGCGCCTGCCCGACCCCGAAACGCACGATATTCTGGGCGTGCACCTGCCGAAATTCAAACTGCATCCATTCGATGTGTCATCGGTGCTGAAAGTGTTCAAGGCGATGGAAATCGCACACCGCCCCAATATCGTGGTGAAGTAGCAGCGCGTTTTTAAGAAGGAAAGTTAACCATGATCGGTATCGTCATCGTCACCCATGGCCGCCTCGCCGAAGAATTCATTTCCGTGATGGAGCATATCGTCGGCCCCCAAAAACAGATCGAAGCCGTCTGCATGGGTCCCGAAGACGACATGGAGAAAAAGCGTCAGGAGATTATCACCAAGGTCGCATCCGTCGACGCCGGCAAGGGTGTGTTGATTTTGACCGATATGTTCGGCGGCACCCCGTCGAACCTCGCGATTTCGATCACGCAGGATAAAAAAATCGAGGCGCTGGCCGGAATCAACCTGCCGATGCTCATCAAACTGGCATCCGTCCGCCAGACAGAAACGCTGTCGCAAGCGGCATTGTCGGGTCAGGAAGCGGGCCGCAAATACATCAATGCGGCCTCCGCGCTGCTGCAGACGGGCTAAACGACCATGTCGTCCGCGCTCGAAAAAACAGTGCAGATCGGCAATAAACGCGGGCTCCATGCGCGCGCGGCGGCGAAATTCGTCAAGATGGTCGAACAGTTCAACGCCGATGTCAAAGTCGCGAAAGACGACATGGAAGTCGGCGGATCGTCCATCATGGGCCTCCTGATGCTCTCTGCCAGCAAGGGTACGGCCATCAAAATTTCCGCCGCCGGCGATCAGGCCGAAACGGCGCTCACGGAACTCGCCGCGCTTGTCGAGCGCAAATTCGACGAGGACGAATAAAATGGCTGCCGAAATCGTCCTGCACGGTATCGGCGTTTCCCACGGCATCGCGACGGGCCCTGCCTATATCGTCCAGCTCGACCGCCCCAAAGTCCCGCAAATCACGATTGAAGACGCAAGCGCCGAACAGCAGCGGTTTGAAGCCGCCGTCGAAACCGTGCGCGGCGATCTGACTGCCCTCAAAGGCCAGTCGAAGAATTTGCCGGAGGAAGCGGCGGAAGAACTGGACCTGCTGCTGGATGCGCATCTGGCCATGATCACCGGCTCCCGCCTTGTGCGCGGCGCGCTGAAAAAAATTGCCGATGAAAAAATCAACGCCGAATGGGCGCTCGATAAAATCATGCGCGATCTGGCATCGCAATTCCGCGCCGTGCGCGACAATTATATCGCCGCGCGGATTGACGATGTGGAGGCGGTGGGCAACAGAATCTTACGCACATTGCTGAACCTGCCTTACCTCTCGCTCGATTCCGTGCCGGTCGGTGGCATTGTGCTGGCGAAGGAAATCTCTCCGTCGGATGCTGCGCTGCTCGACCCGCGCCGTATCGGCGGTTTGGCGACCGTGCACGGCGGTGCCGCGGGGCATACGGCGGTGATGGCGCGCAGCCTTGGCCTGCCTGCCGTGCTCGGCCTCGACCCCGTCATTCTCGAGCGCAGTTCGCATGGCAGTACGGTGATTGTCGATGGCGTTGAGGGAAAGCTCATCCTCAACGCGACACCCGAAACGCTGAAATTATACGAACAAAAACGCGATGCGTTGACGGCCGACCGTACGGCACTGAATGAAATTACCGCGCAACCCGCTGTCACGAAAGATGGCACGGATATCACGTTGCGCTCCAACCTCGAGCTGCCCCGCGAAACCGATGCGATCAAGGCATCAGGCGCGCGCGGCATCGGGCTGTTCCGCACCGAATTCCTGTTCATGAACCGCACAACGCTGCCGAGTGAAGACGAACAGTTTGAAGCGATGGCGGGCGTGGTGCGCGAAATGGAAGGCGAAAGCGTCACCTTCCGCACGCTCGATATCGGCGGCGACAAGCTGGCAAAATCCGTCGGCGAATATCTGGCGGAGGCGGCCAACCCCGCGCTCGGCCTGCGCGCCATCCGCCTGTCCTTAAAAGAACCGCATCTGCTCAAAGCCCAGTTCCGCGCCATTTTGCGGGCCGGCGCGCTGGGGCCGGTGAAAATCCTGCTGCCGATGGTGACAACGGCGGACGAGGTGGAGCAATCCCGCGCCATCCTGCGCGGCTGCTATAAAGACCTTAAAAACGAGAAAGTGGCGATTGCCGACCAGATGCCGCCGCTCGGCACGATGATCGAAATTCCGGCAGCCGCCCTTTCCGCCGACGGATTGGCGGCGGTGTCGGATTTCTTCGCCCTCGGCACCAATGACCTGACGCAGTACACGGTCGCCATCGACCGCGGCAATGATCAGGTGGCTGCGCTCTATAACCCGCTCAACCCCGCCGTGCTGCGCCTGATCGAATTCACGGTCGAGGCGGCCAAGCGCATGGGCATCCCCGTCAGCATCTGCGGCGAGATGGGCGCCGACCCCAAATACACCGCTTTGCTGGTGGGTTTGGGCATCCGCGAGTTCTCTGTCGGGTTTTCCAACGTGCCCCGCATCAAGCAGCGCATACGGACACTGACGCTGGAACAATGCGAGGAACATGCGCGGCAGGTGATGAATCAGTACGAACCCGCCCGCATCACCGACCTTGTGAACCGTTTTCGCCCATAGATTCAAAGACTTATTTTATACGTGACAGTTGGCGAAATTGCCCTATTTTAAGGACGCAATTTTTTAACAAGGAGAGTGTGATATGGCCGTGGCCCAAGCAAAAGCAGTAACCGGAGATTTCAAGGTCAAGGACATGTCGCTCGCCGACTGGGGCCGCAAGGAAATCGCCATCGCCGAAACCGAAATGCCCGGCCTGATGGCCCTGCGTGCGGAACATAAAGGCAAATTCCCCCTGAAGGGCGCCCGCATCGTCGGCTGCCTGCACATGACGATCCAGACCGCCGTGCTGATTGAAACCCTGACCGATCTCGGCGCAGAAGTGCGCTGGTCGTCCTGCAACATCTTCTCGACGCAAGACCAGGCCGCCGCTGCCATCGCCGCTGCCGGTGTTCCGGTGTTTGCATGGAAAGGCATGAACGAGGAAGAATTCTGGTGGTGCATCGAACAGACGCTGCGCGGCCCGAATGGCTGGACCCCCAACATGATCCTCGATGACGGCGGCGACGTGACGCTGCTGATGCACAACAAATACCCCGAAATGCTGAAAGACGTGAAGGGGCTGTCGGAAGAAACCACCACGGGCGTGCATCGCCTCTACGACATGGAGAAAAAAGGCACGCTGAAAATTCCCGCGATCAACGTGAATGACAGCGTCACCAAATCGAAATTCGACAACCTCTACGGCTGCCGCGAAAGCCTCGTCGACGGCATCAAGCGCGCAACCGACGTGATGATGGCCGGCAAGATCGGCGTCGTCTGCGGCTACGGCGACGTGGGCAAGGGCTCGGCGGCGTCGATGCGCAGTCAGGGCGCTCGCGTCATGGTCACCGAAATCGACCCCATCTGCGCGCTGCAGGCGGCGATGGAAGGCTATCAGGTCGTGACGATGGAAGAAGCGGCGTCGATCGGCGATATCTTCGTGACCGCCACCGGCAACGTCGATGTCATCACGCTGGAACATATGCGCCAGATGAAAGACCGCGCGATCGTCTGCAACATCGGTCACTTTGATAGCGAGATCCAGATCGAAGCCCTGCGCAACTACAAATGGGAAGAAGTGAAGCCGCAGGTCGATGAAGTCGTGTTCCCCGACGGCAAGCGCCTGATCGTCTTGGCCCAAGGCCGTCTCGTCAACCTCGGCTGCGCAACCGGCCACCCCAGCTTCGTCATGAGCGCGTCGTTCACGAACCAAGTCTTGGCGCAGATCGAGCTGTGGCATAACCACAAAAACTACGAAAACAAAGTGTATGTGCTGCCCAAACACCTCGATGAAAAAGTGGCGCGCCTGCACCTTGAAAAGCTCGGCGTGAAACTGACGAAGCTTACGGAAAAGCAGGCGGAGTATCTCGACATTGATGCCGCCGGCCCGTTCAAGCCCGGCCACTACCGCTATTAATTAAACTGCCGATTTATCGGCGTTTTCAAACGCTTCCCTTGTTTATCGCAAGGGAAGCGTTTTAACATGGGGCATGACAGTTTCAGGATCTAAACCAACAGGCTCGGTTCCGCCGCCGTCCTTCTTTGACAGTATCCTCGACGGCGTGCTGCCGCACCGCGCCGACAAGAAACGCGCGCTGCACCAGAACGACCGGCTGGAAGCATTCCTGCGCGCCATCCCCATCGAATATTGCGGCTGGGACCAGGCGGGCGTGCAGGCGATTTCGCCGGGCTTCGCCGCCATGATCGGCGTGGAGAAAATCGACAGCATTCAGGATTTGCAGGACGGGTTGACCCCCGGCGACGCTGCCGCCATCGAAGGCCTGTTCGAACGCCTGCGCCAATACGGCGAATATTTCGACATCGGCGTCTATACCGCCAGCGGCAAGAAAGCGCTCAAGATTTTCGGCAAGCGCGGCGTCACCAATTCCGGCACGCAGCTGTTCTCCGTCATCTGGGCGATGGATATCACCGAATTCGCCAATGCGGCGCTCCGCAGCGTCGAGGCGATCGGCGCGGTGGAAAAGCGCGAGAATGAAATCCGCACGAATGCAAACGCGCTGCCCTTTCCGGTCTGGGTACGCAACAACAAGCTGGATATCACGTGGTGCAACAAGGCCTATGCCCGCATCCTCGACGATACGGCGGCATCGGTCGTTGCCGACCAGAAGGAACTGCCGATTACCGGCAAGGGCGACGTGACGCAGCGCGAACTGGCGCAGAAGGCGCTCGCAAAGCTCGGGCCGCAATCCTTTCGCGGCCACATGATCGTGGAAGGCCAGCGCCGCCTGATCGAAGTCACTGAAATCCCGCTGCCCGCCGAAAAGCGCGTGGTCGGTGTTGCGATGGATGTGACCAAGGAAGAAGAATGGTCGGCCTCCTATGAACGTCTTGCGCAATCGCATCGCGAAGCGCTGGAGCAGCTGCGCACGGCGATTGCCATTTTCGACGCGGAAACGCGGCTGGAATTTTATAACTCGTCCTATGAACAGCTGACCGGCATGTCGGGCACATGGCTCGATACCAAGCCGAAAATCATCGAAATCATCGAAAAAATGCGCGAGCTGCGCCGCCTGCCGGAACAGGCGGATTACAAGCAGTTCAAGCAGGCATGGATGAACAAATTCAACTCCCTGCTGGAACCGTTCGAGGAAATGCAGTACCTGCCCGACGGCACGGTGCAGCGCATGGTGATCGTGCCGCGCCCGATGGGCGGCCTGCTTGTGACGGTCGAGGACGTGACCTCGCGCCTGCAGCTGGAGACCAGCTACAACACCCTGATCGCGGTGCAGGAAGAAACGATGGATAACCTGGCGGAGGGCATCGCCGTGTTCGGCGAAGACGGCCGCCTGCGTCTTTCCAACCAATCCTTCGCGCGCATCTGGAATATTCCGCTTTCCGATTTGACCGGCACGCCGCATATCGCGCAGCTGATCGACCGCACCAAGGCGTTCTTCACCGATAAAGAATGGCCGCAGATGAAGCAGGTCATCCTGTCGAACTCGCTCGAGCGCGAGCAGCGCAAGGGCCGTCTGCAGCGCAATAACGGCACGGTGCTGGAATATTCGGTCGTCCCGCTGCCGGACGGAAACATCTTAAATGCGTGGTCGGATATCACGGACACGGTGAAGGTTGAACAGGCGCTGCTGGAGAAAAACGCGGCGCTGGAGGAGGCGGAGCGGCTCAAGACCGACTTCCTTGCCAACGTATCGTACCAACTGCGCACGCCGCTGAATGCCATCATGGGCTT
>JAQSWE010000197.1 GCA_029266795.1 Alphaproteobacteria bacterium
CGCTGCGGGACCGACGACGCCAACGGTCGCCTCGATCTCGTCGATATGGTTGTCCGTCACGCTCACAAGGCCGGCAGAGGTGTAAAGGAATGCCGCCCACGGCCGGTCATTCGGGTCTTGCGCCACCAAGGTGATGTCTTTGGGCGTATACAGGTTATGGCCGAGCGAATAGTAAATGCTGGTCGTCGGGTTGATGGTGAATGTCGGGATCAGCCGGTCAATCACGTCGAAAATCTGCGGCGGGCGCTTGCCGAGGTCGAAATAGGTCATGCGCGCGCCATTCGTGTAATTCTGGTCGGTGCCGCCGCCATACAGGTCGTTTTCGGAATTGAGCGTAATGAATTTGCGGTCTTTCACATCGACCAGCCGCTGGGCGATCTGCTGCTGCAAGGTTTCCTTTTCCTCCTCCGCGCGGGCGGGGGAAGCGAGCAGAAGGGCGGTGAAAAGAAATGTGAGGGTGACCGGTCTCATAACGCATCCTAACATACGGCGCGGGCTCGCGTTCAACCGGTTCCCAAGAATTCCGGCAGTGGTGCAAAAAAACAAGCCGCCCGGGTGAAGGGGCGGCTTGCCTTTGAATTATCAGATATTTTACGCGGCTTCCGAACCCGCGGCTACGCCGCCTCCGAATACGCCTCGATCGGCGGGCAGGCGCAGACAAGGTTGCGGTCGCCGGCAGCATGGTCGATGCGGCCGACGGGCGGCCAGTATTTGTCGCCCACCAGGTGCGCGGCCGGGAAAGCGCCGTCATGGCGGGAATAGGGACGCTCCCACTTATCCGCCGTCAGGTCGGCCAGCGTATGCGGGGCCAGCTGCAGCGGGTTGTTGCCCTGCGGCCATGTGCCTTTTTCCACCTTCTCGATTTCCTGACGGATGACCACTAGTGCCTCGATGAAACGGTCCAGCTCTGCCTTGCTCTCGCTTTCCGTGGGCTCGATCATCAGCGTGCCGGGGACGGGGAAAGACATGGTCGGCGCGTGGAAGCCGAAATCCATCAGGCGTTTGGCGATATCGTCGACGCTGATATTCGCGGATGTTTTCAGCGGACGGGTGTCGAGGATGCATTCATGCGCCACAAAGCCGTTCTTGCCTTTGTAGAGCGTGACGTAATGCTTCTCCAGCTTCTTCGCGATGTAGTTGGCGTTCAGGATCGCCACCTGCGTTGCGCGCTTCAGCCCTTCGGTGCCCATCAGCGTGATATAGACCCACGAAATGGGAAGGATCGAGGCCGAGCCATAGGGTGCGGCAGAAACAGGACCAATCGCATCTTCACCGCCGACGCCGCCGACCAGCGGATGGCCGGGCAGGAAGGGGGCGAGGTGTTCGGCAACGCCAATCGGGCCCATGCCGGGACCGCCGCCGCCATGCGGGATGCAGAAGGTCTTGTGCAGGTTCATATGCATGACATCCGCGCCGAACTTGCCGGGGCAGGCGAGTCCGACAAGCGCGTTGAAATTCGCGCCGTCCATATACACTTGGCCGCCGTTGTCGTGGATGATCTTGCAGATTTCGCGGATTTCTTCCTCGAACACGCCATGCGTCGACGGATAGGTCACCATCAGCGCAGCGAGTTTTTCTTTGTGCTGCTCCGCCTTCGCGCGCAGGTCGGTCAGGTCGACGTTGCCGTTCTCGTCGCAGGAGGTGATGACGACTTCCATGCCTGCCATCACGGCGGTTGCGGGGTTGGTGCCATGCGCGGAAGACGGGATCAGGCAGATATTGCGATGCGACTGCCCGCGGGACTCATGATAGGCGCGGATGACCAGCAGGCCGGAATATTCGCCCTGTGAACCCGCGTTCGGCTGCAGCGTCACTGCTGCAAAGCCCGTCAGGCTGCACAGTTTCGCTTCAAGGTCCTTCAGCATCAGCTTGTAGCCTTGCGCCTGATCGAGCGGCGCGAAGGGGTGCATGTTGCCGAATTCGGGCCAGGTGACGGGGATCATTTCCACCGTCGCATTGAGTTTCATCGTGCAGGACCCGAGCGGGATCATCGAGCGGTTGAGCGCGATATCCTTCTGCTCAAGATGGCGCAGATAGCGCAGCATTTCTGTTTCCGACCGGTATTGGTGGAAGGTCGGGTGCTGCAGGTATTCCGAGGTGCGTTTCAGGTTCTGGGGAATGGCATCCTGCACACCGGCATCCAGTGCTTCGACCGAAAAACCAAGCGCGCCCTTACCCGAGAATACTTGCCAGAGGCGGAACACTTCGTCGCGGGTGGAGCGTTCATCCAGCGACACGCCGAGGCGACCGTCGCCGAAATCGCGCAGGTTGATTTCCTTGGCCGCCGCGCGGTCGAGGATTTCCTGCGCATGGCTGCCGGTATCGACCGTCACGGTGTCGAAGAAATGCTGGTTGGTGGAGCTGAAGCCAAGTTTGCGCAGGCCTTCTGCAAAGATAGCTGCAAGGCGATGCGTGCGCGTCGCGATGGTTTTCAGCCCTTCGGGGCCGTGATAAACGGCGTAGAAGGCGGCAATGTTCGCCAGCAGCACCTGCGCGGTGCAGATGTTCGATGTCGCTTTTTCGCGGCGGATATGCTGCTCGCGCGTTTGCAGCGCAAGGCGGTAAGCGGGCTTGCCTTTGCTGTCGACCGACACGCCGACGATGCGGCCGGGGATAGAGCGCTTATAAGCATCCTGTGCGGCGAAGAAGGCGGCATGAGGCCCGCCATATCCCAGCGGCACGCCGAAGCGCTGCGCCGAACCGAACACGATATCCGCGCCCCATTCGCCGGGCGGCTTCAGCAGGGTGAGTGCCAGCAGATCCGTCGCAACGGCCACGGCCATGTTTTTCGATTTCGCTTTTGCGGCGAGTGCGGCGTAATCGACAACAGCGCCGGAGGTGCCGGGGTATTGCAGCAGGATGGCAAAACCGTCTTTTTCGATCAGGTCGGCGGGCTTACCCACGACAACTTCGATGTTCAGCGGCTTCGCGCGCGTTTCCACGACCGCGATGGTTTGCGGGTGGCAGTCATCGGCGACAAGGAACACGTTGCTGGTGGAAGAACCTACGCGTTTCGCCAGCGTCATCGCTTCGGCGGCGGAGGTTGCTTCATCGAGCATCGAAGCGTTGGCGAGCGGCATGCCCGTCAGGTCCATCGTGACTTGCTGGAAGTTGATCATCGCTTCCAACCGTCCTTGGGAAATTTCGGGCTGGTAGGGCGTATAGGCAGTGTACCAGCCGGGGTTCTGCAGCACGTTGCGCAAAATCACGTTGGGCGTGATGGTGTCGTAGTAACCCGCGCCGATCAGTGAGCGGTAGACCTTGTTCTGCTTCGCCATGCTTTCCAGCAGCGCCAGCGCGTCATGTTCCGTCATCGGCTCGCCGGTGACAGGCGCCGATTTTTCGCGGATGGCGGCGGGGACGGATTTATTCGTCAGGTCGTCAAGGCTCGACGCGCCCACGGTGCGCAGCATCGCGGCGATGTCGCTTTCCGACGGGCCAATATGGCGGCGGATGAAATCGGTGCGTTGTTCAAGGTCCTGGATCGTCTGCGGCATGCGCTTAAAGTCCTTTAATGTAGTCATTATATGCGGCTTCGTCTTTCAGGCCGGACAGGTCGTTTTCATTGGCGATCTTCACCTTGAAGAACCATGCCTTGCCCAGCGGGTCGGTGTTGACGAGCGCAGGGTCGCCCGACAGTGCAGAATTGATTTCCACGACTTCGCCGGAAACGGGTGAGTACAGTTCGGAGGCCGATTTCACGGACTCAACCACGCCCGCCTGACCGCCCTTGGTCAGGCTCGCGCCGATTTTCGGCAGTTCGACATACACCACGTCGCCCAGCGCCTTTTGCGCGAAATCGGTGACGCCGACGGTACCGACGCCGTTTTCGATGCGGATATATTCATGGTCTTCGCTGAACAGGATCTTGGTCATTTTTATTTCCTTTTAGTCTTTTTTGTAATTGGTTTTGACGAATGGCAGCGCCACGATCTCGCAAGGCCGTGCCACGCCGCGCAGCATGGCGTTCAGTTTCGTGCCGGTTTTCGCGACATCCGAATTGACGTAGCCCATCGCGACAGGCCCGTCGACCGTCGGGCCGAAACCGCCCGAGGTGATGACGCCGACTTTTTTGTCGCCGATGAAGAGTTCGGTTTTTTCGCGGATGGGCGCGCGGCCTTCAGGTCTAATACCCACGCGCAGAATAAAAGTGCTGCCGTCCAGCTGTTTTTTAATCTTGTCGTAGCCCGGGAAACCGCCCTGTTCGCGGCGGCGTTTCGGGATCACCCATTTAAGGTTCGCGTCGATGGGCGTGGAATGATCGTCGATGTCATGCCCGTACAGGCACAGGCCGGCTTCAAGGCGCAAGGAATCGCGCGCACCAAGGCCGATCAGCTTCACTTCCGGTTCCTGCAGCAGTTCCTTGGTGAATTCGACGGCGAAGGCTTCCGGCACCGAAATCTCGAATCCGTCTTCGCCGGTATAGCCGGAGCGAGAGAGGAAAATTTCGTGACCTTTATATGATGTCTTTACAGACTCCATGAATTTCATCTTCAACACATCGGGGAAGAAGATGGAGGCCACCTGTTCCGCCTTCGGCCCCTGCAGCGCCAGCAGCGCCCGGTCGCCAAGATATTGCAGTTTCGTGCGGCTGCCGATTTTGGACTGGATAAAGGCGAAATCCTTTTCCTTGCAGGCGGCGTTGACCACCACCAGCAGCGTGCGCGCATCCCAGCGCGTGACCATGAGGTCGTCGATGATGCCGCCGTCGTCGTTCAGCAGCACGGTATAGCGCATCTTGCCGGGTTCCAGCCCCACGATGTCGCCGGGGACGATGGTTTCGAGCGCGATGGCGGGGTCTTCAGCATTGCCCGTCAAAATCGCCTGACCCATATGGGAGACGTCGAACAGGCCTGCCTCGGTGCGCGTATGGACATGTTCTTTCAAAACGCCCATGCCATCATACTGAACGGGCATGTCATAACCGGCAAATGGCACCATTTTTCCGCCCATGGAGGTATGGATCGGCCAGAGCGCGGTTTTCAGAAGGGGGGTGTCGTTTTTTTCAGCGGCTTCCAAGGCAAATTCCTTTACATAGTCGGTCGGAGTTTGCCCCGCTCTGTCTTCTTTGCCTTAGAGATTCCGCATCGTTTACAGATGCTTGCTCCTTTGGCGCGGCTGAGCCGCTTTCCAGAGTACGAAGTCGCCGCGCGGTCCTTTTGCCTGAGAGCTCCCGCGTGGCGGTCGCTTTGTTCGATTGACACTAATGTCTCTTGCCCTAAAGTCAACTAAAGGAACGACGAGGGTAGAGAAAACGACATGGCCACGAATTCGCAACGCGCATCCACACCGGTGCTGGTCTCCAGCTATGCACTTGGTTTCATTGTTTTTTGCCTGATCGTTTATATCTTGAGCGTTGCCGCGAACATCCTGATCCCCTTCGTGATCGCGGTTTTCGTCTGGTATCTCATCAACGCGATGGCGCGCGGCTTGGGCCGCGTGAAGCTGGGCGATACCTATCTTCCCCGATTCTTGTGCTTTCTGTTTGCCATGCTCGTCCTCATCGGCGGGTTATGGTTTGTCTACAAGCTGATTTCCGTGAACGCGGTCGAAGTCCTGCGCGCCGCGCCCATCTACCAGAAGAAGCTGATGGCCTTCCTGCCGCGCATGCTGTCCGGCCTGCCGCCGGAATATCAGGTCGCGCCGTCAGACCTCAGCACCTATCTCGATGTCGGCGGGTTCATCAAATCGCTCGTCACGGCCTTCACCGGCATCGCGGGCAAGTCGCTGGTCGTCCTGTTCTATGTTGGCTTCCTGCTCTACGAACAGCAGTTCTTCGGCCGCAAGATACAGGAAATGCTGCGGGAGAAAGCGGCGGAAGCCCGCATCCACAAAACCATCAAAACGATCGAGGATAAGATCCAGCGTTACATCTGGGTCAAAACCTTCGTCAGCGCGGTTGCCGGCGTCGCCACATGGCTGATCCTGCTGGGCTTCAATATCAGCTTCGCCGAATTCTGGGGCGTGATGGCCTTTATCCTCCACTTCATTCCCTATGCAGGCGCGATTGCCGCCGTGGTGCTGCCTTCGGTGGCCGCGCTCGTGCAGCTGGGCGATATGGGCGATACGACGCAGTTGGCTTCCCTCATCCTCTGCCTTTCTGCCATACAGGTGTTCTGCACCAGCTTCCTCGACCCGCGCATGATGGGCGACAGCCTGAACCTTTCGCCCATCGTCATCATCTCGGCGATTGCCGCATGGGGGGTGCTCTGGGGCGTGCCGGGCATGTTCCTCGCCGTGCCGATCCTGTCGGCTGCCGTCATCATCATGTCGCAGTTCCAGAACACCAAGGCGATTGCCATTCTCATGTCGAAGACCGGCGATATTGAAAGCCACGCGCCGGGGAAAGACGCATGACCGCCGCCAAACCCGCCCCCGCGCCCGTCAGCAAGGCACACAGCCTCGCGCTCGGCTTTATCGCGGCCTGCCTGTTCATCTATATCTGCCGCATCGGCGCTGCCGTCATCATGCCGCTCGTGATCTCGCTGTTCATCTGGTACCTCATTAACGCGATCGCGCGCTTTCTGGGCCTGCTGTCGACGAAGGGCGGGTACAAGCTGCCGCGCATCTGGCGCTTCGTTTTCGCGCATGTGATTATCGCGGCTGTCGGCTTCCTGCTGTATAAAATGGTCAGCGGCAACATCAACGATGTCTTGCGTGAAGCGCCGAAATACGGCGAAAGCTTCGACCGCATCCTCGCGCAGGTCGCCAAGCTGCTGGAGCTCGACCACACGCCGACGCTGCACGAGGCCTTCAAGGAAATCTTCGGCAACTACGTCGATCTCGGCCAGTTCATCACCGTCTTTGCGGGGATGCTGACGGGCATCGCGGGCAAGACGATTATCATCCTCTTCTATGTCGGCTTCCTGCTCTACGAACAGCGCTGGTTCAACCGCAAGATGAAACTGATGA